>JAKLHL010000062.1 GCA_022710165.1 Bdellovibrionales bacterium
CCTCTATAGGTATGTTTGTAAAATTATTGGACAGCATCGTGGCAAAGAAAGCCCAGACCTTAAGCATCAGCGCGAACAGGATTATATACAGGCCTATGACCGCCAGGTCCTTGAACTTCGGCTTTTGTATGAGGAAGTTCCTGGCAAAAAGTACCACGCTGTAAAAAGAAAGGAAGATCAGGAAGAAATGGAACACATACAAGAGCACTGTGTTATAGCTTTCCCTGGCCTTTCTAAGCTGGTCAAGGATCATTATGTGTTTTCTCTCTACAGGCTCTCCATCCCTAATTATTATCTCGCCCCTGTTGACCCTTATTATGACCCTCTCGACCCTATTGCTTATAGTTGCCCTTTCACGGACAGTTTTATCCTTATTGAAAGTAAGATTGGCCTGCAAGAGGCTGCCAGCCACCCACATTATCGCTTTCTTTTCAGGCTCTGTGAATTTTGACGATATCTCTGAGAACTTTTTTTCCATGCTATCATAGACGTCATTTACAGAAACGACCTGGTTTATTATTTGAACCACCTTAAGCTTTCTGGAAGACCTAAGGGACGAAGGATCGTACTGTGATCTTGAGATATCCTGGACCACTATTTCCTCTGAACCCTCTTCCATGAATGATTCTTTGCTGTCAACGACGTACCTATCAGGTATCGCATTAAGAGCGTAGGTTATTGCTTTCTCAAGCCTCCAAGAGAACCTGTCTGCAAGAAGTGCCTTATAGACGCTGTCCTCTACAGGACGGCTAAGGTAGCCTTCAAATATCTTCCTTCCATAAGGATCGTTCGGGTTTTTCCTGAGGGCCTTAAAGGCA
This sequence comes from Bdellovibrionales bacterium, assembly GCA_022710165.1. Taxonomy (GTDB): domain Bacteria; phylum Bdellovibrionota; class JAFGOL01; order JAFGOL01; family JAFGOL01; genus JAKLHL01. The sequence continues at coordinate 819 of JAKLHL010000062.1, forward strand.
TCATGCAGCCTCTGTTTTTCCATATTATAGAGGCCTGGGTCGTAATCATAAACAGGAGCTATGAACTTTACGGCTTCCTTGACCTCTTTGTCAGTGGCTTCTTTATCCTCGAACTCTATGGATTGAGGGGCTTTGATGTTCCTGTCAGCGAACTCTCCAAGCTTATAGGTCCTGTACGGTCTGTATACAGTTACGTTAACCATTATTGACAGCACAAGCGACACCAGGGCAAGGTAGCTTATAACCCTTAGATCTGGGTTCTCTTTGAACAGGTCAAAAACTTTTTCATAATATTTTCTTAAAATCATAAGCTCTCTTTATAGACCAGACCCATTATTATCCAGTAAAGTGCGGTAACAAAAACTCCCAAGGTGAGTGAAAGTATAGGGCTCAGCGACGCAAGTAAAAGCATCGAAAAATATATGACTTGATATCCTAATATGTGCCACCTTTTCCCCTTGGTCAGTTCTATACTATCGGTTATAGATTTGAATACATCTGAATAACCGGATGAACTTGCGACTATGAAATAGGCAAGTGATGATATAACGGCCCAATAAATACCAGGTGCTATTAAAAGGAGCATGCCGGCTATCATGACTATTATCACTATAGCCTCTATAAAAAGCAGGGAAAAATATCTGGGCCTTGTAAGGTTGCCTGCAAAATCAGCAAGGCTGATCTTTTTTCCTTTAACGCAGTCCATCACCATTGGAAGATAACCGCAAAGGAACAAGACCCTGATAAGCCACATCAGTATGAAAAGCAGGACATAGAAAAAGCTTATCTCTCCCACCGATACAGAAGGTGCCACCATCTTCATAAAGCTAAGGTCTACAGCCTGGTAGGCAAGGGCTATGCTCAGCAATGGAGCCCAGTTGTCCTTTATCATCACCAGCGCTTTTTTGGTCCTTTCTATGAAGCCCATGTTAACTCCTTGGCCTTAGTGTCTTTCTGCCCTTGCAGAGACCCTTTGATTGTAACCTTTGTCACCCTTGATGGTAAGGTACTCATCCTCTTCGCCAACAAAAAGCTGTTCACCCTCATTGAACACAAGTGCCAGCCTCAAGACCTCGTCAGCCTCCTTAACAGGATGGACGGTGAGTTCCTTCATTATTACTTCTGGAACTTCCTTAAGGTCCTTAAAGTTCTCGTCAGGAATGATGACCTCTTTAACCCCTGCCCTGTACGCCGCCATGATCTTTTCCTTTAGACCGCCGATAGGCAGCACGTGGCCTCTTATGGTTATTTCTCCTGTCATCGCAACATGGCGCTTAACAGGCCTCTTAGTGAGAGCAGATACCAGCGACGTTGCTATGGTCACGCCTGCACTAGGACCGTCCTTTGGTATGGCCGCTTCTGTTGCATGTATGTGTATGTCCGTCTTTGAATAAAAATCCTTATCAAGGCCAAGCTGTCCCGCCCTGCTCCTTACATAACTGATGGCGGCCTTGGCACTTTCCCTCATAACGTCGCCCAAGTGGCCCGTTACCTCTACCATGCCTCTGCCGGAAGTCACCGTGACCTCAACTATAAGCATCTCTCCGCCGACTGAAGTCCAGGCAAGTCCGTTCGTTGTGCCTATCTGGTCCTCTCCTTCGACGACACCATACTTATATCTTGGAGCCTCTATGAACTTCTCGACCAGTTCCTCGCTCAGTACTACCTTGTTCTTTTTGCCCTTTGATTCAAGTATCGCCCTTGCGGACTTTCTGACCAGTGTTGCTATCTCCCTCTCAAGGCTTCTAACTCCAGCCTCTTTTGTGTACCTTCTTATGATAAAGAGGAGCGCTTTGTCTGGGAAACTTACCTGATCGACCCTTAGTCCGTTCGCAGCTATCTGTTTAGGGACTAGATATCTTTTTGCTATATTAAGTTTTTCTTCCTCGGTGTAGGAAGAAAGCTCTATTACTTCCATCCTGTCCAATAGAGGACCTGGTATGGTGTACATGCTGTTCGCCGTGGTAATGAACATGACCTTGGAAAGATTGTAATCCAGCTCAAGGTAATGATCGTTGAAAGCGACGTTCTGTTCAGGATCAAGAACTTCAAGCAACGCTGAAGCAGGGTCGCCCCTTTGCTGGTCGCTGCTCATCTTGTCTATTTCATCGAACAGGAACACCGGATTTATAGTGCCGACCTTTTTCATTCCCTGGATAACTTTTCCAGGAAGAGCACCAACGTAAGTACGTCTGTGTCCCCTTATCTCTGCCTCGTCCCTCACTCCGCCCAGGGACATCCTGACGAACTTCTTGTTTACCGCCCTTGCTATGGACTTTGCCAAAGAGGTCTTTCCAACTCCCGGAGGTCCGACAAGACAAAGTATAGGGCCCCTAAGGTCGCCGGCCATCGTCTTTATCGCAAGATAATCTATTATCCTGTCCTTTACTTTTGTAAGACCGTAGTGGTCCTCGTCCAAGATCCTTTTTGCTTCCTCTATGTCGTTGTTGTCCATTGATGCTTCTTCCCAAGGAAGACCTATTATCCAGTCTATGTAGTTCCTTATGACCGCACTCTCTGCGCTCATAGGCGACATCATCTTCATCTTCTTAAGTTCTTTTTCTGCCCTTTCCCTAGCCTCCATAGGCATCTTCTTATCGCGGATCTTGTTGGCGAGCTCTGTCACCTCGTCAATTTCCTCTTCGCTGCCGAGTTCTTTCTGGATGGCATTTATCTGCTCATTAAGATAATATTCCTTTTGGTTCTTTTCCATCTGCTGTTTTACGCGGCTCTTTATCTTTTTCTCCAGCTGGAGTATCTCCATCTCTGCCTGCATCATCGCTAGAAGTTCTTCAAGTCTTTTTGATATGGAGAAGTTGCTTAGTAGTTTTTGCTTGTCCTCGAGCTTTAGCGTTAGGTGTGCGGCTATGGTGTCCGTAAGTCTTGACGGATCATTTATGCCGGAGATGGTCATCAGCATCTCTGGCGGTATCTTCTTGTTAAGCCTTACATATCTTTCGAACTGTCCCTTAACGGCCTTGACCATGGCATCAAGCTGTTCAGCATCTACGTCCTCTACATCCTCTATCTCTTGGGCCTCTACCACGAAATGATCGGTAGTTGCGGCCATCTTGTTTATCTTGACCCTCTTTATACCCTCTATAAGCACCTTGACCGTCCCATCGGGTAGTCTTAGAAGCTGTATGATGTTACCTACGGTCCCTATCTCGAAAAGGTCATTCATCCCAGGATCGTTCACCTGTGAGTCTTTTTGTGCAGCAAGGACTATGTCCAGCCTCTTATTTATAGATTCCTCTAACGAACGTATCGACTTATCCCTTCCAACGAACAACGGAACGACCATGTACGGAAAAACGACCATGTCCCTCAACGGTAACATCGGTAAAGCCTTGACATTAGACGCAGGCATAACTCCCCCCTTTTTTGTTTTCTCAGCAAGCTAGATCTTTTTCTTTATCTGCATCCTCTTTGTATATGATAGCAGGTTTAGCCCCCTTTTCAACCACATCGCTGGTTATGATGCACCTTGCAACACCCTTCTTTGAAGGGATCTCGTACATGAGGTCCAAAAGCGTTTTTTCCAATATCGCCCTAAGGCCTCTAGCGCCGGTGCCTCTCGACATCGTCAGTTTTGCGACACTGCGTAAAGCATCTTCTTCGAACACTATCTCCACGCCCTCGTACTCAAAGAGCTTTTGATACTGTTTGGTTATCGCGTTCTTTGGCTTAACAAGGATGTCCACCAAAGCCTGCTCATCGAGTGAATTAACAGAGCTTATTATAGGGATCCTTCCAACGAACTCCGGTATCATGCCGAACTTTAGAAGGTCCTCTGGTTCAACCATCGAAAGATAGTTCTCTTTACCTCTTTCGCTGTCCTTTTTTACATTAGCGCCAAAGCCCATCACCTTCTTTGAGATACGTCTTTCGACTATCTTATCTAGTCCTACGAAAGCCCCGCCGCAAATGAAGAGTATGTTCCTTGTATCAAGCTGTATGTAATCCTGTTGAGGATGCTTTCTTCCTCCCTTAGGAGGCACGTTGGCCTTGGTGCCCTCTATTATCTTAAGTAGGGCCTGCTGAACGCCCTCGCCGCTGACGTCCCTGGTTATTGAAGGGTTGTCCCCTCCTTTCCTTGCTATCTTATCTATTTCATCTATGTAGACTATCCCGCGTTTAGCCCTTTCAACGTCGTAGTCTGCCGCCTGCAAAAGCCCAAGCAGTATGTTCTCTACGTCCTCGCCGACGTAACCAGCCTCTGTGAGGGCTGTAGCATCAGCTATGGTGAAAGGCACGTTCAAAAGTTTTGCAAGCGTCTGAGCAAGATAGGTTTTGCCGCTGCCGGTAGGGCCTATAATGAGAACGTTGCTCTTTTGAACTTCCACACCAGACTCATCCACCGTACCGTTAGAGAATATCCTCTTGTAGTGATTGTGGACAGCAACGGAAAGAGTCTTCTTTGCGTCTTCCTGGCCTATTATGTAGCCGTCCAGGACCGCTTTTATCTCTGCCGGTTTTGGCACGCTGTTAACGCCGCCGGCACTTACGCTCTTCCTTATCTTATCCTTTAGGATATCATTGCACATGTCTATGCATTCATCGCAGATAAAAACACCAGGACCTGCTATCAGCGTCTTTACATCCCTTTGGGTCTTTCCGCAGAAAGAGCAAACAAGATCAGAGATCCCCGCAGTATTGTTGTCCATTTTTCCCCCAATATAACTTAAAGTGTATTCGCTGTAGTGACTATCTTATCTATAACGCCGTAATCAAGCGCCTCAGCGGCAGACATGAAAAAGTCCCTGTCTGTATCCCTAGAGATGGTCTTTATGTCCTTGCCGGTGTTCTCAGCAAGTATCTTGTTTATGGACTCCCTGGTCCTGAGTATCTCTTTTGAGTGTATCTCTATGTCCGTAGCCTGACCGTTGAAACCGCCTATAGGCTGGTGAAGCATTATCCTTGAATTAGGCATCGCAAAACGTTTTCCCTTGGTGCCTCCTGCCAGCAGGAAAGCTCCCATGCTTGAAGCTTGTCCCACACAGTAAGTGCAAACATCCGCTTTTATGTACCTCATCGTGTCATAAATAGCGAAGCCGGCAGTTACCACACCGCCCGGAGAATTGATGTACATGTGTATGTCCTTTTCAGGAGCATCCGCCTCCAGGAACAAGAGCTGTGCGACCACAAGGTTTGACACAGTATCATTTATCTCGCTGCCGACAAAGATTATCCTGTCCAGCAAGAGCCTGGAATAAATGTCATACTGTCTTTCGCCCTTAGGGGTCTGCTCTATTACATAAGGAGTTGGTATGTAGCTCATTTATTTTGCCCCCTCTTTTTTCTCCACTATCTTTGCGTTGTTCTGTATGTGTTCGTAAACTTTACCCTCAATTATGCCTTTAGATGCGGCTCTATACAAGTTTTCCTGGCCATATTTTTCTTTAAGCTTGTCCAGGGCCATGTTCATGTACCTTGCGGTGGCCTGAAGCTCTTGCTCAAGCTCTTTTTCCTCTGCCTTGATCGACTCTTTTTCGGCTATGGCTTCAACTATGTAGCCAAGTCTTACCTCGTCCTCTGAAGCCTTTGTTATCTCTTTCATGTGCTTCTCAAAGAACTCGTTCTTTTGTGTATCTGTGAGGCCCTTGATGTTGTGATGGCCGAAGACACTGTGCAGGGCCCTTTCCTTGACCTCTGGTATCTTTCTCTCCACCTCTGACGCTGAAATGTCGAACTTGTTCCCGCTTATAAGTTTATCTATGATCTGCTTCCTTAGGTATGAGTTCTTTGACTCTGTTTTTCTGGCCTTTATATTCTCTTTTACGTTGCTGTAGAACTGGTCCCTTGTGTCAGCAAGTTTGAGTTCCTTTACAAGCTCGTCAGTAAGCTCAGGGAGTATCCTTTCCATGATCTTGTTAAGCTTTACCTTAAAGGAGACCTCTTTGCCCTTTAGGTCCTCAGCGTGGTAGTCTTCTGAATATTTGGTGTTGATGGTCTTTTCACTGCCGACCTTCATACCTGTAATTCCCTTGCTAAGATCGTCTATAAGGGTCATCTTGTCGCCTATCTTGCAGACGTATGCCCTTGCGGTCATGTTGTCTTTCTTCTCGCCGGCGATATATCCGTCAAAGTCTATGTCTATCCAGTCAGCGTCTTGTGCAGGGCGGTCTTCCATGATGGTCTTCATGTCAGCTCTGCTCTCCAAGAAGCTCATTATTATCTTTTCTACTTCATCCTCTGTTGGTTCGATAGGGAAGCTCTCAAGCTCCAAACCCTTGTAGTTCTTGGGTTCGAACACAGGCTTAACATCGAACACAGCTTCGAATATCAAAGGCTCACCGTCGTTATACTTTATGTCAGATACCCTTGGATAGCTCACAAGGTCAAGGTTCTTCTCTTTGACCACCTGTGCGCAGGCCTCGTTTATCAGACGCTCAGTGACGTCGTACTTTATAGACTCAGAGTATTGCTGTCTTACCACAGCCTCTGGGGCCTTGCCCTGCCTGTAGCCCTTTATGTTAGCGGTCTTTAAGACCTCGCTAAAAACATCTTCCATGCGGGTCTTTACAGTTGTGTAAGGTATCTCAACTCTTACCTTTTTTGATACACTAGAAACATCATCCATCTTAAAATTCAGATTGTCCATGTTGACACTTATCCTCCAAAGTTAGTCCAGTAATAGCATTGCCATTAACAAGCCGTATACTATTAGCACTTTTGGAGGGCTTTGTCTAACTTAGTAGCGGTAATATACAGGCACCACTGCAAAAAAAGCTTTAAGGTCTTGTACTGGTGGTGGGCTAAAATAGTTAAAGATAACAATAGGATATTTAAAGGAGTTGAGCTTAAGACCGTTTAAGTCTTGCGCCAAAACTACATCAACCCCCCTCTTTTTAAGCTCCCTTAGCTCATGGGCCACCCTTGGGTTGTCCTTATAAGGATCATATTGCAAGCAAACAGCAAGGTCGGTCTTCTTAAAGGCCTCTGGGCCCTGAACTTTAAGTCCCTTAAGGTCCAGCTTTTCAGAAGCTGATGCCTCGCCCCTGTAGCAGGATGTTCCCCAACGCCCTATCGAGCAGATAGGTGTGTCATGGGACCTGGCCCTGAAGATCTTACCGTCGCTGATACCGTAACTTATTTTGCAATTGAGTATACAGAGCTCACATTCCTTGATCTCTTCTTTTATTTTTGACCTTGGCACAAGGTCTGTGTTTTCCAACAGTGCTCCGGTCGGGCACGAGTCTATGCACATCCCGCAGAGTATACAGCTTGAATCATCGATCGACGTTACAGGGCCG
>JAKLHL010000063.1 GCA_022710165.1 Bdellovibrionales bacterium
TGGCGTAATAATCTTTTATGAGCTCTTCTTTTACATTTATGTGGTCAAGGATTATCTTGGACATTATTTTTTCTATCATGATCTTTTGGCGTATCTCTTCTGTCCAGTCCTCGTAATCTTTGAACTGATTGAATAAAAGCTGGTCCAGTTCCTGTTTTGTATATCCGTAAGTTATGTTCTTTATATATCTGTTAAGCTCTTTGTCTGTTACCGTTATATCTTTCTTTTTGGCCTCTTTAAGCAGAAGGGTCTCGACTATCATTCTGCCCAGGAGGCTATTCTTTATCTTTGCTAAATTAGCTTCTGCATATTCTGGCTGATAATTGGATTTTAGATTGTTAAGCCTTTCTTCGAATGAAATTGTCTTTATGACCACGCCGTCAACTATAGCAATAGTGTTTTGGTCCAGTTTAGGTCTGTTCTTTTTGTATATATACCAACCGCCCCACGAAACGGCGAAAAGGACCACCAATATTAATGCCAGTTTTTTTCTTAGAAATATCATTTTATATCAATTATAGAGGAATATTTTTGGCGTAAAGCTTTTATTTGTGCCGTCCTGGCCTGAGATACTCCGTTCGCTTTGAGTATTTCATTTATCGGGCCATAGTCGCCTGAAGAAATAGGATATACCTTGAGGACCCTTATTATGGTGAAGTAGTTAGGGCCTGCTAATATTGAGGATATCTCTAACGGTTTTAAGTTGCTGACCTCTTCTTTTTCTTCTGCGGAGAGTAGCGGGCTTGGCATTCTATCAAAAGTCCCTGTTAAGGCTGTCTGGTCATTCTTGGAATATTTTTCTATCTGTGCCTCAAATGTGGTCCTTTTATTTTGTATATCGCTCCTTATTATGGAGAGTTTTGAATAAACATCTTTTTTGTTGGCATCGCTGTCTGGATTAAATGCCACCGCTATCCTGTTCATTTTTACTATGGGGTATCTTTTGTAGTAATTGAGTATTTCTTGTCTGCTGTATTTCTTGTTTCGGAACCTTGAATCTACTGTCTTTGATAAATAAAAATTATATAAAGCCCCATCAATGGCATCTGCAGCTTCTTTTGTCTGATCAAGGCCTATGCTCTTTGACTCAAGAACAGCCAATTTCATGTTTATTATATAGTCCAGAACAAGATCATCGTCAGCGACCATTTCCTTTGGTGCCCCTGAGTTGTACAAGTGTGTTCGGAACCTTGCAACGTCCTCTGTGCTTATCTGTTCTGTGCCTATTACAGCAAGGACCTTTGAATAAACAGGCATCGATATGATCAAAGCAAGAACCATTATCATCCTTTTCAATTTATTTATCCTCCTTACAGCAGCCCTGTCCTTGAAATGAAATTACGTATCTCTTTTATAGCACTTCTCCAATCGTTGTCATCTATATTAGATATGAGTTTCATGTCAGGGGTTATTCGGTATTTGTCGGGTTGTTTAGTGACCATTTCAACTATTACCTCTGGCACGACCCTTGTGTTGCTGAGGAATGAATATACAAGTTTGCCAGAACCTATCTTTATATTGCTCACGTTCAATGGTGCCAGAAGTATCTTTATTTCCATCAAGGACAACAGGTTCTTTAGCTCTTCTGGGGTATCGCCGTAACGATCTTTTATCTCTTCTTCTATTTGTAAAAGTTCAGATGAGGACCTTGCGTTTGAGAGCTTCTTGTAAAAATAAAGTCTTTGTCCAACATCAGACATGTAGTCTTCAGGTATGAAGGCAGGGATGTTTATTGATATCTCAGGCTCTATCCTTTCCTCTATTCTGTGCTCTTCGCCTTTTAGGTCATCTACCGCCTCTTGTATGAGCTTTAGGTATTCTTCAAGACCTATATCCTCTATAAAACCACTTTGTGACGAGCCTAGTATCTCTCCAGCCCCTCTGAACTCAAGGTCGTAGCTTGCTATGTTAAAACCAGAACCGAGCTCGGTGAACCTTTGCAGGGTCTTTATCCTTTCCATTGCGGATTTACCTATCATGAAGTTGGAAGGGACTAGAAGATAACAAAAAGCCCTGGATGGCGACCTGCCGACCCTTCCCCTTATTTGATATAGCTGTGAAAGCCCGAACATGTCAGCCCTGTTTATTATTATTGTGTTAGCGTTGGGTATGTCTATACCGGATTCAATTATAGACGTAGATAAAAGGACATCTGCCTCTCTGTTGTAGAAAGATATCATTTTTTCCTCTAGGTCTTTTGATCCCATTTGTCCATGTGCGACCGTTATATTTGCTTCAGGGACTATCTCTTTTAGCTTTTTATGTATCTCTTCAAGGTCCTGTATCCTGTTGTGAAGGAAGAACACCTGGCCGCCTCTTTTTAGTTCGTACATCACAGCTTTTCTTATTAACTTTGAACTGAACTTGGAAACGAAGGTCTTTATGGGCAGTCTGTTCACTGGTGGCGTAGTTATTATGCTTATGTCCTTAAGCCCGACGAGCGCCATGTTAAGGGTCCTTGGTATTGGTGTTGCTGTCATGGTTATTGCATCAACGTTCTTTGATATCTCTTTTATCCTTTCTTTTTGCTGCACTCCGAACCGGTGTTCCTCGTCAACGATCAAAAGTCCAAGGTCTTTGAATTTTATGTCCCTGCTTATAAGACGGTGTGTCCCTATTATTATGTCTACTTTTCCTGCTTCAAGTTTTGACAAGGCTTGCTTTTGTTCTTTTGTGGTCTTGAACCTTGTTAGCAGCTCTATGTTGACCGGATAATCCTGGAATCTTTTTTGGAATATCCTAAAATGCTGGAATGATAAAACTGTAGTTGGTGCAAGGACAGCAACTTGTTTACCGTCCTTTACAGCCTTGAATGCAGCCCTTATGGCAACCTCTGTCTTGCCAAACCCGACATCACCACAAACAAGCCTATCCATAGCCTTTGGTGATTCCATGTCGGACATGACATCGTTAATTGCTTTTAGCTGATCGTTCGTTTCTTCGAACTCAAACTCAGATTCAAATCTATAAAAGATCTCGTCAGGAGGAGAAAAAGAGTATCCCTTATTTAACGCCCTTTCAGACTGAAGCTTGATCAGTTTGTGGGCTATATCCATGGTCGCTTTCTTTGCCCTCGATCTTTTTTTGTTCCAGGTAGCCCCGCCCAGTTTATCAAGTACTGCTTTGTGCCCGCCTTGTGCTATGTATCTTTGAACGCTGCTTAGCCTATGTACAGGAAGGAGCAGAAGGTCGTGACCAGAGTATTCTATCTGAAAATAGTCGCTTTCTATGCCATCTATCTCCATTTTAAAAAGACCTCTATATATCCCAACGCCGTGTTTTGAGTGTACAACATAGTCGTTAAGTTTTAGTTCTTTGAAGAGGTTAAGAAAAGCGTCTTGCTGTTTTGATGGTTCAATGTTCTTGTGTTTTTCGCCGAAGATCTCGTTCTCTGATATCACCCAAAGCATCTTTGATCTTAATGTGAACCCTTCTGGAAGATCAGATATACATATTGCAGGTGTATGCGCCTCTTTATCGTAAATAAGTTCGTTTAGTGTCGTATTCTTGAATATCCTGATGTCTTTTTCTGAGTCTCCAAGTATGAATATCAGCCTTTCTGCCTGATGTTCGGTCCTGCATGTATATATTATCCTGTATCCCTGTGCTTTCTTTTGTTTGTGGAATTCCTTTAGGCTTTCTACTGATCCAGCTCCGTGGTGCTTTAGGCCTTTTAACAGTTCGTGTTCTTTAACGTCTTCCTTAAGCGAGATGCTGTTAACTTCTTTATCGTCTTCAGAGGCATATTCTATTGAATATACTTTTGTTATGTTCTTTTCTTGTAACTTTTCCCAATGTCTTCCAGCAAGGTACAGGTCTTTTAATGGATATGGTATGGAGCCTTCTGAATCAAGGCCTACGTCAGAATCGCTTGGCTGAGAAGGTTTTAACTCCTCGAATAAGTGTTCGTCGTAGAAAAACACCTCTGTGTCTTTAGGGAGGTGCTCATGTATGGTAGAAAGACTTTCATGGAAGAAAGGCATAAAGTATTCTATCCCAGGGAAATAGACCTTGTTATCTACGATGTCGGTTATTTGTTCGCGTATATCTTTTCTTATATGATTTTTGTCACAGTGCTCTTTAAAGCGTTCTTTGAAAAGTTGGATACTTTGTTCTGAGAAAGATATCTCCCTCGCCGGTATTATAGTTACATCATTAGTTTTTGATATGGTCCTTTGTGTGGAGGGGTTAAAGAACTTTATAAGATCTACATATTCCCCGACGAGCTCTATCCTGAAAGGCTGTTCGTGATATGGGGAATATATGTCTATCAGATTACCTTTTATTGAGAACTGTCCAACGCTATCTACAATATCCATCCTCTCATATCCTGAAGATACAAGGTCAATTGATAAAAGGTCCCTGTCTATTTTTGTGTTGATAGTGATCTTTTTGCTGAACCTGGATATGTAGTCTGAAGGCACCATTTTAAGAGAAATGGCAGGTAACGAGGTAACGAGGATGGTGTTGTCCTTTATAGCCCCGATTGAGTATATAGAGGAGATCCTGTTGGACTGGATATCTATATCAGGAGAGTTTTGATATTCCGGTGCAGAGTCCCATTCAGGGAACATCAGTATGTGTTGTTCTTTCCTTTTTAGTGCACACAAGGCCTTGAAGAGTTTTTCACACATCAACCCATCTGGAGTAACTATCATTACCGGTGCTTTTTTTTCAGGGGTTGTGCTTATATACGCCAAGACCGATGCGGGGACTGAAGTTATTATCTTATGATCCATTAGGTGTGATGTTTAGCTCCACTTTTATTATGTCATCAGGCGCTTTTTCGTTAACCAATTCTTCGCTGATGGTCGTATCTTTGAATTCCTTTATTTTTTCAAGCAAAGATACTTTGCTCTGTTTCTCTATATTGAACTCTTGTCTGAGTTCATCTTGATTGATGTTCTGCTCAGAGTGTCCGGCCGTATAGGAAAAAAGGTCCATTATTTCTTTAATACTGGTCTTTGTCTTATCCATTTCCGATAAAGGAGTTGGTATATTTATCTTGATGACGGTCCTATATTCTGCCACAGGTACAACATCACCAGCAGCTGCTTGTGTTGCTGTGCTGTTCGCTGGTTGGGCCTTACTCTGGTACATGAAGTAGTAGTAAATACCAGCGGCAGACAACAACAATACAGACAGGATGACAAGACGTGTTTTCCATCCCGTCCTTACGTAATGTATGGCGGTATCGTCTATAACCTTGCCTTCTAAACGCTCAAAGATCATGTTGTTTGACCTGTCAGGTGCCTTTTCATCGTTAGCAGACCCTATAAGGTCATTTATCCTTTCATTCCAGGTATAGAAATTCTTACAGGCTGTACATTTTGATATATGCCTCGAGATCTTTGATTGCTCTTCTTTTGAGAGCAGCCCAAGGCTGTATTGTGGCTCCATGTTCCTGGTAGAAAAACAGAGCTTGCTTATCTCGTGCTGGTGCAAGTCTTTGGGGTTCTTTAATGTAGAATATATCGCCCTGGCAAGCTCAGTCCTTATTCTTCCGAGCTTGATCAATATTGCGCCGGTGCTGGTTGAGAATATAGTCGCCAGCTCATTTATATTGGCACGGTGTCTTATGGCCATCATGGCTATCAGGCGGTCCTTTGGATCCAAATATTCCAGTATCTCATGAACATTAATACCTTTAAGATCTACGGGGTGGATAGAGCTTATATCGACTGGCGCTTTTAATTCCTTTATATTAAACGCTCTTTTTTTTGTGGTCCTTTTATCTTTGCATACAACGTCTTTAGTCTTGTCATAAACCACAAGATGAACGGGATATTTTACCCTGGTGTTCTTTATTGACTTGAATATGTCTATGAAGGTCTCGCAGAAAAGTTCATCTTTAACGGTTCTTTGTTTTGGAAGACAAGCATAGTTGATAAGGTCGTAAACCCTGTCTTTGTATTCGTTGATAAGTATTGATAGATTTATAAGTCTGTTCTGCATTTTGGGGGCCATCATACCACTTGATTTAATTATGTAAAAGCGGTTAAATACCAAAAATGATGGGTAGAATTCTGATTATTTTTACGGCGTTGTGTGTTATTGGTTCTTGCGGAGTTAAAAAACCGCCGCTTCCTCCTTTGAAGGAAAGGCCGAATCAAGAGGAGAAACAGAAATGATGAAACTTGAGTTCTATAAGATATGCTGTGCCGGCAATGACCTTGTTGTTGTAGACAATAGGAAAAAAATATTCAATGCAGAATACCAGGACAACCTGGTAGAGATGTTGTGTACCAGGAATTTTGCCATAGGAGCTGACGGTGTGTGCTTTTTGGAATCGTCAGACGTAGCCGATTACTCTGTTAAGTTCTTTTCTTCTAACGGGGTAGAGAGTGATTTTAGCGTTAACGGCATAAGGGCAGCCATGCGTTTCGCCGGTGATAAAGAGATAGCCGGGAACACCCACAAGGTAGAGACGCGAGCTGGTGTTGTAAAGGGCGAGATAAGTGATGATCTGGTCGGCACCCAGGTACCACAGATAAAAAAGCTGGACCTTAAGCACGAGCTTGAGATACCTCATCAATTCGAGAGCAGGATAGTAGAGGTAAGCTACATAGATTTTGGCGCAAAACATATGGTATTCAAAATAGAAAAGATAGCCACGTTTGATGTGAAAGGTATAGGCGCTGTACTGAGCGGTCATACAAAGTATCAGCCTTATGGCATAGACGTAAGCTTCTACGATATCATAGACGGACATAATATAAATATATCTACTCACGAGGTCGGTGTGGGCGGAGTAGTTCATTCCAGCGGTAATGGGGCTGTGGCCTGCGTTGCTGTAGCAGAAGCCAGGCACGAAGTATCAAGCCCAGTGATCGTTCACTACTGGGGCGGTCTTTCAAAAGTATCAAGAAAAGACAACGAGCTATTCGTAGAAGGAGAGGCAAGGATAGCTTTTACGGGCTTTATAACCTCTGACATGTTGAACTTTGACATGGACAGGATCAGGAAGAAACAGAACATATAAGATGTCTGCCAAGGTCTTTATATCCACAGGTTCCAATATCGGCGACAAGTTTAGATATCTAGAACTTGCAAAACAGAAAATATCTAATTTAAGACTAACGTCATTGATAAAGTGCTCAACGGTCATGGTAACAGCACCCGTAGGTGTTGATAACCAGGATGAGTATTTGAACCAGGTCCTGTTGATAGAGACAGCTCTTTCACCGCTTGATCTGCTTAAGGAGTTTAAGGACATAGAAAAGGCGCTTGGCAGGAAACATAGGATCAGATGGGCTGAGAGGGAAATAGATATAGATATAGTTTGTTATGGCGACGTAGTTATGAAAACAGAAGAAATTACTATTCCACACGAGCAGATGCTTAATAGACTTTTCATATTAAGGGCTTGTGTTGAACTTATGCCGGACCATGTTGTCCCTTCTTATGGAAAGACCTTCCTACAACTCTATGAAAGCCTTGATGATAGTGTAAAACAGCAGAAAGTAAGGGCTTTTACAAGTTGACACGCTTCCCACAAATGTTCTATAAGGGTTTAATCAATTACCGCTCTTAAAGCGAATGGAGGTTGGTGATGGCAGGGATTAACAAGGTCATTATCGTAGGAAGACTTGGACAGGACCCAGAAGTAAGGTATACGCCGAACGGTCAGGCTGTCGCTAATTTTACAGTAGCTACCAGCGAGAACTGGACAGATAAATCAAGCGGGAGCAAACAGGAAAGGACAGAGTGGCACAGAATAGTGGTTTGGGGACGCCTTGCAGAACTTTGCAAAGATTACCTTAAGAAAGGAAGACAGGTATATATAGACGGGAGGCTTCAGACCAGGAGCTGGGACGACAGGGACGGAAAGAAACGCTATGTGACAGAGATAGTTGCAAGCACTATCCAGTTCCTTGGAACTTCTCCAGGAAAAACTGAATCAGAGACAGGCGTTGATACCGGCGTTGAATATGTTAGTGATGCACCGGTGAATAATGTCCCTCCGTTTGACACCACTGTTACTCACGTAACAGATGATGAGATACCATTCTAAGCTAATAATTATTTTTATAATAAAAAAGGGGAGCTGAGTTC
>JAKLHL010000064.1 GCA_022710165.1 Bdellovibrionales bacterium
ACTTTGGAAGAACAGGACTTTTAACACTAGTCTCGTTCTTTGCTTTCTCAATAAAAGAAGAACGATTTAACTATCCAGAAGAGGACGTCTTCGTAGGATAATACTTTGGAGGAGAACATATGAAACACTTGATAGTAGGTGCAGGTTACTTCGGGAACAGCCTGGCTGTCAGCCTGTCAAAGAAAGGTGAAGAGGTAATAATAATAGATAAGGACATGGGCAAGATATCCATACTTAAAGATATCGTGACAAAGGCCATACAGCTGGATGCCGCCGACAAGGAAATGTTAAAAAAGGTCATACCCTCTGATCTTAATCAGGCTGTAGTATGCATTGGAAGGAGCATAGAATCTAACCTCATAGTCTGCATGATACTAAAGGACCTGGGCGTAAAAAGGATAGTGGCAAAATGCCACAGCCCTGAACACGAAAAACTGCTTCGCATGATGGGGATAGACTTTATAGTCGATCCAGAAAAACAGATGGCAGAACACCTTGCAGACAGGCTCGTAGATCCAGACATCATAGATTATATACCGCTTGAGAGCGGTTTTAAGATAATAAAAGCACATCCGCCAAAAGTGCTCTTAGGGAAAAAACTAAGGGAGCTGGACGTAAGGAACAAGCATTCCATAAACATCATCGGTATCAAGAAAAGGACCGGTGACACCTATAACTTTGACATGGCCCCTGGCGGAGAAACGATGCTCTCTACCGACGACATAATAATTGCCGCCGGAAGAGAGGAAGATATATCTAAATTGTTCTAGCTCTTATCTATCGTAAGTATAACTGTCAACAATAACGCCGTCAGAGTATGTGTTGACAGTGGTGTTCTCGTAAGATCCGTTTATCCACTCAAACCAGGTGTTAAGAGTACCGGCACAGTCCATAGTCTTGTCCGTGTACCACTTGCCTTCTTTTTTGTTGTTCAGGTAAGAACCCCTTTCAACCTCTGTGTAGTCACAGTTCCCGCCGTGTACATGGTTGTAGTAGTAGTAACGGCCGTGCATCTCGCCATCCCTAAAAGTTATGCTTGTATAGTCGCTGTAATCGCCGCATATGTCCGTATAGTCCTTGTTAGAGTTTAGCTTATCATAGTAAACTTCAGTATGTTTGTTCCTGCCTGAAGGAGTGCTGGAATTATAGTAAGCACCAGTACCACCGCCGTATTTATATGTATTGCATACCGTAACTATACCGTTGGTCTTAAGTCCGTCATCCTCGTAGTAATTTAAAGAGGTAACTTTAGAGGTTTCAGAATCGTAAGTCCCTTTAACTATCCTGCCGCCAAAACCATTAGCCACGAACTCACCGTCATCATAGACAGAAACGGTGGTACCAAGAAGGAACAGGTAAGCAACGTTACTTCCAACGGTGTAAGTCTGTGAATAAACACTTACAGAGAGCAATGATCCCATAAGGAACAAAAAGAACTTTTTCATGACAACTCCTTACATATTTATGATTTATTTAACTGGCCCTTGCAGATTAATATCAGCTTTGAAATCAATAATCAAGATTTTGACACCAACCCTTTAAAAATCCTTTCGGCCCTGGCTCATAGGCATTACAGGATAAGGAAAATTATGATATATTGGTCCCACTATGAATAAAAATGAAGACCTAGCCTTGGACCTTTGCGGTAATGGCGATTATTTACTTAACGGCATCATGGACCCAGTCCTGATCATTTCAAAGGATTACAAGATACTAAAGGTTAATAACGCTTTCCTTTATCAATTCAACAAAAAGGAAAAAGATGTGGTAGGAAAGCACTGCTACGAGATCATCCACCACTATGATGCACCCTGCCTTCCCAAGGACGTGATCTGCCCTCTAAGGGCTTCATTAAGGAGTGATGAACCTACCACCATCGAGCACATTCACCACACCACCCGTGGCACTTATTATTATGAGATATCGGCCTATCCGGTAAAAGATGAAAAAGGCAAACCGCTTTATTTTATCTATTACGCAAGGAACATCTCTAAACGAAAAAAACTCCATGAAGAACTTAACGCTACTGAGTTAAAATATAAGACCATCTTTGAAGCAGCCTCTGATGCAATAATGCTTTTAACTCCTGAAAAAGGGTTCTTTAAAGGGAACCCAGCTACTATAAAGATGTTCGCCTGCAAGGATGAAGAGGAGTTCGATTCCCAGGCTCCTTCAAGCCTTTCACCTGAGTATCAGCCGGACGGTCAACTATCGTCGGTAAAATCACAAGAGATGATGTCCCTTGCCATGAAAAATGGTTCCCATTTTTTTGAATGGACACATAAGAGGCTGAGTGGTGAGGAGTTTGCATGTACGGTCCTCCTAACAAAAACGACCATCGATGGAAAAGATCTGCTTCAGGCAACGGTCCGCGACATCTCTGAACAGAAAAAGGCCGAGCAGAAAGCAAAAGAAAGTGAAGAAAGGTTTAAGTTCGCTGTAGATGTTGCAAAGATAGGGATATGGGAGTTTGACATCAAGACCAACAAGGCTTGGAGATCTGAACACCACGACAGGATCTTTGGCCACGAGAGGATGCTCCCTGAGTGGACATATGAGATCTTTATTTCCCACATCGTTCCTGAGCATAAAGACGAAATAGAAGAGCTTTATCAAAATGCCATGAAATCACACCAGAACTTGAGCTATGAGTGTAAAATAAAGACCAAGGATGGCTTCCGCTGGATACAGGGCACTTCCAAGACTATATTCGACGATAAAGGAAGACCGTCTAAACTGATAGGGATCGTACAGGACATAACGGATAAAAAGGGTAAATTATGAAGAAAAAGATCACATTCCTTATGGAGTGGCTAAGGCCCGCAGGCATAGTTGTTGCGTTCTTCATGTCTGAATCCTTAGGCACTGACGCGGCCTCAAAACTTCACATACTGGGTCCTCTGATCACGATAATAATGTGCGGTACCGTCGCACTTGAAGCACTTTTTTTGGGCAAAGAAGCTGCCGAAAAGATCGGCTATGCCCCCAACAGGGCTTATCAGATACAATCAGGACTTGCCAACCTTGCTATCGCTGTAACTGCTGTGTTCGTTTATGCGTTCAGCTGGGGCGTTTTTGCCGATGCTACCATTACAACTGTAATGCTAACCTTCTTCACTTTTTCAGCGGCAAATCATACAGTGACTATAATTAAGGACAGGAACACAAAGACCACAAACCTTATGCGTCCCATCATGACGATAATCCTTTTGATATTCATACTTCCGCACTTGATAAGAGCGGTAGCCAAGAACTAAAAAAGTTATTCCTTAGGTACTGCTATCCAGCCTATCAAATAAAGGAGTACTCCTCCTCCAGCTATTAGAACAAGCCCTACGGCTATCAATCTGACAATTACAGGGTCGATGTTAAAGTAAGTCCCTAAGCCTCCGCAAAGCCCAGAGATAACTTTGTTCTTTTTGGACCTGAACAATCTTTTAGTTTTAGCGGCCATGTTCACCTCTTTAATATGTAGTGCCCGGAGTGAGGTTATTCGCTTGCTCCGCAAGCTCACCCTTCGGGCTCGCACAAGTTAACTTGTGCTCGTGAAGCTGGCGCTAATATTAACACACTGTAGGAACTCTTGCCAGCTTTCGAACGTCACGGTTGCAGTAGCAACGTAAGTTCTCGCAACCCACTCAAGGCCCATAAATAAAAAAGCGCCATAAGGCGCATTTTTATTTATGGTGCCCGGAGTGAGACTCGAACTCACACAGCCATTTTTCAGACCGAGGGATTTTAAGTCCCTTGTGTCTACCATTCCACCATCCGGGCAGCAATTAGTTCTGCTAATATAATTATACAGGTAGGTTTAGTCAAATTAAAAAGCGTGGTATACTTGGGTGCATGAAACCTGTAATACTTGGAATAACCGGGACCATAGCAAGCGGGAAAACGGTCTTTACCCAGGCCCTTGGCAAACTTGGCTTTGAGGTCCTTAATGCTGACAAGATAATCGCAGACCTCTGCAAGAAAGATCACGAGGGCTACAAGGAACTCCTTAAGCTAAAGATACCTGGCTTGATAAATAAAAAAGGCGAGCTAAACAAGGAAGTCCTTAGGGAGCTTGTGTTCAACGACGCCAGGACAAGAAAAAGGGTCGAACATGCGCTTCATCCTCTGGCAATAAAGGCAATAGAAAAAAGGTTCAGCGAACTCGAAAAAGGCGCAAAACTTGCGGTAGAGATACCGCTTTTGTATGAGGCGAACATGGAAGGCCTTTTTGATTACACCATCGTAGTTTACAGGAACGAGAGTAAGGTCATAGACTCCGTATCAAAAAAGTACGGTATAGATCACAAAAAGGCAAAGAACCTTCTCGGCATACAGATGAGCTGCGGTGAAAAGATACTGCTGGCTGATATTTTAGTGATAAATAACGGGACTGTAGAGGACCTGAACGCTAAGGCAAAGAGACTCTGTTCATTATTATCTCTACTCTAGTCTGGTCCGGTTCATACATTACATTTATACTGTAGCCTAGGGCCTTTAGCGCCGCTGCCGCATAGACCAATTCTATGTCTGAGGCATTAGAACTGTAGTTCATCAGATCTCCCTTAGGCTCTATCTCAAAGAAAAGTTCAGGCTGATAGGCGTTCGGTGAAGGAGTGAAAGCTGGTTTTGGGTTGCAGATGACCCTGAGTATCAGGAACTCACCGTTAACTTCTGTCTCTTCTTTTTTAACTCCAAGTTTGCCGACGTAGTCAGAGGTCCTTTTTAGCGCAGAGCTTAACAGGGCCTTGTTGGTGGTGACAAAGGCTTTTTTGCCCCTCACTGCATCAGGGAAATAACCTTTTACGACGTTGGTAAGATCGAACTCTTCTTCTGAGACGCTGTACTGCCCTGCCTCAAGTTTCGCTATCTCTATTATCTCGTTCACGAAGTGCTCTAATCTATCCACTCCCTGCCTAAGGCCGTCAACGGTCTTTTGGAGTTTGTCGTCGCCCTTCAGCTCGTTTGCTACAAGGTCCGCATAGCCTTTTATCAAAAGCATGGGCGTATTAAGCTCGTGGGCTATAAGGCCCGTTATGCCCTTTTTAATGTTGTATATATCCAACATACGCTTCCTGTAAAAATTAAGCTCATTGCGGGTCTTAAAGAGGTCCAGGGCCCTTCTTACAAGGGTGCCGAGCTCTGCCCCCACCCACGGTTTCCTGACAAAGTAATAGATACCACCCCTGTTCACTGCATCTATGGCTATCTCAGCCTCTGAGTATGCCGTAAGGAGTATCTTTACAGGCTCGTAGGGCAAAAGTTCTTTTAGCTGTGAAAGGAAAGTGACCCCGTCCTTTTCAGGCATTCTGTAATCAGATATGACCACGGATATAGTAGAAAGTTTAAGGATCTTAAGGGCTTCTGAGGGGGTCGAGGCGGTGTATACAGGTGCCACACTTTTGAGTTCCCTTTTTAGTGCGGTAAGCACAGAAGGCTCATCATCTACAACCAGTATGGGATATACCCCGCTATCCATAAAGCCCTTGTTAACACCGCAAAAATGCGTTGACAAGCCAAATCCGTTCAGTTAATCTCTCCCGGTTAAAAAACATTGCAGGAGTTTATGAAAATGAAGCTTACAAAGACAACTACGTTCTACAAAAAGACTAGTAATGATAAGGACTGGGTCTTGATAGATGCAGAAGGACAAACACTCGGAAGATTGGTCACAAAGATAGCCAACACACTGAGGGGCAAGAACAGAGCGACCTACACACCTAACACTGACTGCGGTGATTTTGTCGTCGTAGTTAATGCTGAAAAGGTCAACCTTACAGGTAAAAAACTCACAGACAAGACATACTATCATCACTCACAGTACATAGGCGGAATGAAAAAGACCACTGCCGGCAAACTCTTAGAGACCAAGCCTGAGACAGTTATAATGAAGGCCGTTAAAGGTATGCTCCCTAAGACAAAACTTTCTGATAAATTGATGACCAAGCTCAAAATATATAAAGGCGCAGTTCATCCACATACAGCTCAACAGCCTAAAAAAGCAGAGGAGAAATAAGTAAATGGTTACTAAAAAAACAGCAGAAAAAGTAGACATCTTCGTCGGTAGAAGAAAGAATTCCGTTGCAAGAGTAAGACTTGTAAAGGGTACTGGCAAGATCGAAGTTAACGACAAAAAGTTCGAAGAATATTTCCCAAGAGAGACACACAGATTGATAATAATGCAGCCATTCGAACTAACTAGCACGAACAAAAAATTCGACATGTACGCTAACGTATTCGGCGGCGGTCTCAGCGGACAAGCTGGTGCAATAAGACTCGGCGTTTCAAGGGCGCTCCAGACCATGGAATCAAAACTAAGGGACCCATTGAAGAAGGCCGGCATGCTCACCAGGGACGCAAGAGAAGTCGAGCGTAAGAAATACGGAAAGAGCGGCGCAAGAAAGCGTTATCAGTTCTCAAAACGTTAATTATCAGACTTTACGTCGATATACAAAGGGGCTCCAGATATTCTGGAGCCCCTCTTTTTTTATCTCTTAGCTATACTATCCAGTTCCATACTATTTTAAGGACTATCCGGAGTTTTTGGGTACCACACTGGCCGAGATGAGCGTTAAAAAATCGTGTTGTCCGAGCCTAAAGGCGAGTTCACGATTTTAGCGAAACGAGGCCTTAGTTGTGGTCAAAAACGTAGGCCTAGTCCTGAAAATAGTATGGAACTGGATGTTGTCAGATCAAGAGATCTTGTCGGCGAGCCTGGAGATTATCCTCCACGCTGAACCCATGAAAGAACGATAGCAGTTCCAGCTGTTGCATATCCCTACGCAGCCGCTGAAGCTTCTTTTCTTGTTAAGATATATTGCGACGAATTTGCTTCCCTTGGTGCAGTCACATGGCGCGATATTATCAAGTTCCTCTTTGCACACCGGGCATAAGATGCTCAAAAGTGTGTTGTCAGGATACGCCTTGTCAAATTTCTTTGCCTGATCACCCTGCACTGCGCTTATATAGACCATCTGTTCGGTCTTACCGTCAGATACCAAAAGGTTTATTGAAGGATAACCTGATATTTTGACATCTTTGTTTATTAGATCGTGGGCGTTGTGGCAGAAGGCCTGGGTAACTACGACCTTGCCGTCCTCGGTAAGAACACTCTGGTTGTCATCAAAGGCTTCTGGCATTCCACTCTCCAACTTTTAGCTCTCCGTAGTAGATAACTCTTTCCTTCTCTTCTTTATCAACTTTTAACCTTGCACCGCCATCTTTTGCAAGGCCCAAAAAAACAGCCTCTTTTAATGGCGTATTATCATCAAGACCCTCATTTATGGCAACCTTTTTGTTTAAGTGCATGCAATATTTTTCCCATTCCTCAGCAAAAACACCAAAGCCGGAGCCTTTATATTCAAGCACTGCTTTATTGAATAACTTAATGAAAATACTAAGTAATTCCTGAGGACTAAGCACCTTTAAAGGACCCATTATCTGTGCCAGACTTGATGTTTTTTTGTCACTAAGTTTGGGGGCGTTCAAAATATTGACCCCAACACCAACAATAATCCCGTCTAAGCCTGACTCCATAAGTATTCCAGAAAGTTTTCCATCACCATAGTATAGATCGTTGGGCCATTTTAACTTAAGTCCGTCCAAGTCATGTCCCATTGCTTGGACTATTGCCCTTCTTAGCACCACCGCACAGATTATCGGCAGCTGGATGGGAGTACTCAGCCAGGAGACATCCTTTAATATAAAACTTGAATAGAGGTTCCCTGCTCCTTTGGAATCCCATTGTTTTGAGGACCTGCCTCTTCCGGCACTTTGAGTGCCGGCGATAACTACGGCGCCGTCCTTTAGTTGTTTGGAATTAGAACGTATATGATCGTTAGTTGAACTGACCTCATCAAGGACTATGATCTGTGTCCCTATGGTCACTTTAACTTAAACTCCCTCGAATAAAAAGCTAAGGTCCGCGCTCTGGACGCTGTGGGTCAAGGCGCCTATAGATATGTAGTCGGCCCCGGCTTCTGCAT
>JAKLHL010000065.1 GCA_022710165.1 Bdellovibrionales bacterium
GACTACATCAATAACAGTTGCAAGGTCGCCCTGGATAGTACAGCCAGCGGCGACCTTGTGGCCTCCGCCCCCATAATTGGAACAGAACTTGTTAACATCCACTTTTCCCCTGCTCCTGAAACTGAACTTATATTTATCCTTGCTGACCTCTTTGACTATGAAAGCCACTTCTACACCCTCTATAGAGCGTGGAAAATCTATCAAGCCCTCACTGTCTTCGCTTTTTGCACCTGTTACATCAAGGTCTGAATGCTTCATTACCATGTAGGACACTTTGCCCTCTAGCTCAAAAGTAAGGGTCGAAAGCACTCTGCTTATCAACTGCATCCTCTGCTTTGATATGTTAAAGAAAAGATTTTCTGACACGTGCCCACAGTTAGCCCCGTTGTCCACCAGTTCCGCAGCTACCCTTAGAGTATGAGAAGTCGTAGAAACGTATCTCATACCGCCGGTATCCTCATAAAGAGCAGTAAGAAGTGATGTTGCTATATTCTTATTGAGAGTTTTTCCGTCCAGCATGCGCTTAATAACTTCATGTACCTGCTCACCTGTGCAAGAAGAATTGCTAGGGACATAATTAAGGTCACCGAACATCGGGTTAGAGACGTGATGGTCTATATTGACCAGTGTCTTATAGCCGGTAAAATCATTTATGAAAGAACCACAGCGATTCTTGTTGGCACAGTCCAGCATCACGAATACATCAAAGGTCCTGCTGGCTATTCCGCTTGTATCCTTTGTAACATCCTGCCAGCCTTGCAGGAACCTGTGCTTTACAGGTATCGGATCTGGGCTGTACATCACGACCTCTTTCTTTAAGCCCTTAAGATACCCTCCGAGCGCCAGCAAAGATCCTACAGCGTCGCCATCAGGTGATTCATGTATGGATAAGAGCACCGTCTTTGAATTTTTCAGTACTTCACAAATCTCATTTATCTGTTCCATCTTTTAACTTCCTGAATATTTCGTCCATGTTCATTCCATTCTCAAACACTTCATCATATTTGAACTCTATTTCTGGAGTATAACGCATATTAACTTTTTTTGAAATTTCCCTTCTTACCCAACCCCTAACACTTTCAAGGCCTTTTTCCACCGGACCAAGGTCTGTGCCTTTTGGACAGATATAGTATATTCTGGCTACCTTAAGGTCGTCCGTGACCTTAACATCAGTTATACTTATAACACCCTCAAGACGAGGATCGTTCACACTATAGATGAAAAGAGAAGCCACTTCCTCTTTTATGAGGTCGGCCACCCTGTTGGACCTTGGATATGAGAACCTGCCCTTCATGCTTGCTGAGGCGGAGTAGCGGCCTTTTTGGTCCCTACGACCGTACCAGTTGAGTCCACCATGTTCACAGAGTAAGACTCAAGTATATCTCCCTGCTTGATATCGTTAAATCCGTCAACTGACATACCGCACTCAAGTCCTGCTGCAACTTCTTTTGCATCATCCTTAAAGCGTTTCAGTGATTTTAATTTACCGGTATAAACAACGGCACCGTCCCTGATAACCCTGACCATGGAATTCCTTACTATCTTTCCGCTCTTCACGCCGCATCCTGCGATAGTGCCTATCTTAGATACGTTGAAGATCTGTCTTACTTCTGCCTGACCGTTCACCTTTTCAACTTCTGTAGGCTCGAGCATACATAGTTTGACTTTTTCCATGTCTTCCAAACAGTTGTATATTACGTCGTAGTTCCTTATGTCCACTTTGGACCTTTGTGCTTCTTCAAGAGCCTTTGAGTCTGGTCTTACGTTAAATGCAATTATGACAGCGCCAGAAGCAAGAGCAAGGTTCACATCGTTGCTTGTAACACCTCCGGTATTCGAAAGTATTACTTTTACGGCGACCACCTCGTCTGTAAGGTTCTCTAATGACGCCTTTAGGGCCTCAACTGAACCCTGGGTGTCTGCCTTTACGATAAGCTTAAGGTCTTTGGTCTCTCCAGTACAGATGCCCTTCATTATATCGTCCAGAGTAACGCTCTTTTTGGCCTCAGGGCTTGCCTGTTTCCTTTGTTCGTCTACCCTGTGCTCTACGAGTTTCTTAGCATCATACTCAGTATCAAGACAATTGAACTTTTCACCAGCCATAGGCACAGAATCAAGACCGTGTACCTCTCCCGCATGACCAGGCAGTACAGCGTCTATATTATTACCCCTAGGGTCTTTGATTGAACGCACCCTGCCGCAGCTTGTGCCCGCAACAAGGTTATCTCCAACTTTAAGAGTACCCTTTTGTACTATCACTGTGGCTACTGGACCCATTCCTTTATCCAGTCTGGCCTCTATAACAACGCCCTCTGCAGAACGGCTCGGGTTGGCCTTTAGTTCCATTACCTCTGCCTGGAGTAATATAGCCTCTAATAGTTGTTTTATGCCCTCGCCTTTCTTAGCCGCTGTAGGAACAACTATGGTCTGTCCGCCCCAATCCTCTGGGAGCAGGTCAAGTTCTGCAAGCTGTTTCTTGACCATATCGGGGTTGGCATTCGGTTTATCTATCTTGTTAAGGGCTACGACTATCTCTACGCCTGCCGCCCTTGCATGATCTATTGACTCACGTGTTTGAGGCATAACTCCGTCGTCGGCGGCTACTACAAGCACCACTATGTCGGTGACCTGTGAACCTCTAGCCCTCATCTCTGTGAACGCCTCGTGGCCAGGTGTATCTATGAAAGTTATAGAACCTTTCTCAAGCTGGACCTCGTGAGCACCTATACGCTGTGTTATACCACCAGCCTCTTTATCAGCTACGTTGGTCTTTCTTATTGCGTCCAATATAGATGTTTTACCGTGGTCAACGTGGCCCATCATGGTAACAACAGGAGACCTTGGCACAAGATCAGTATCACTGTCGTTGCTAGGTCCAAGGACCTCTTTCTCGTCGAATTTTGCCTGTTCTATCTCGTAAGAGAACTCAGTAGCTATTAGCGTCGCTGTTTCAAGGTCAAGTTTCTGGTTCATTGTGGCCATGGTACCCATGGTCATCAGTTTCTTAACCACTTCAGCGGCCTTAACGCTCATCTCTTTTGCAAGGTCTGACACTGTAATAGTGTCGCCCTCTATCCTTACTTTCCTTTTGCTGGCCTTTGGAACGGTTATGAGTGTTTTTTTCTGTTCCTTGCCTGCAGGAGGTCTTTTCTTAACACCGTACTGTGCCCTCGCTGTAGTCTGGGCCTTTACTTCCAGTATATCTACTACTTCTAATTTTGTTTCTCTCTTTACCCCAGCCTTTGATTTCTTCTTATCTTCTTCTACATGGGTCTCTTTCTTCTTATCGTACATCCTGTGATGAGAAGTAATTGGTGGTGTTTCTGGTGCAGGCTGGCTGAACCTTCCACCGCCTGGACGAGGCCCTGATGGACGTCTGTCTCCGCCTGGACGAGGTGGTCCTGATGGTCTTCTGTCTCCACCTGGTCTTGGCGCTCCGCCTGGGCGAGGAGGATATGAAGGTCTTTGCCCTTCTCCCTGACGGGGAGGATAAGAAGGCCTGGATGTATCCACCATCCTCGGCTTTTCCCTTCTAGGCTCTGCAGGTCTTTCGTGTGGGGTCGACTCCCTAGGAGCAGGCTCTTTTGCCTGTACCTCTGGTTTCTGCTCTACGACAGGCTCCTGCTTTACCTCTATCTTTTGTTCCTCTACCTTTGGAGCTTCCTCTACTACAGGTGCAGGAACTTCTTTTTTCCTTACCTTTATCTTTGGCTTTGCCTCTTCTTCTTTCTTTTCCTCTTTCTTTGGTTCTTCTGCTTTCTTCTTAACGGCAGTCTTTACTGCTGGTTTTTTTGCAGCAGCTTTGGTCTCTTCCTTGGGCGCAGCAGCACTTTTCTTTCTTACTGCAGTCTTTTTCTCTTCCTGTTTTGGTTCTTTACCTTTGCTTAGGAAGTGTTCCCTTATCTTTTCAGCGTCATCAGCCGATACTTCGCTCATGTGGTTCTTGATATCGCTGGAAAGTTTTACACCAGACTCCTTTAACTGCTTGACCAGATCAAGCGGTTTAAGGCCGAGTTCCGGCGCAAGCTCAAAGATAGCTACCTTTTTAGTTTCTGCCATTAAAAACCTACCCCTGTATTGCGGCCTTTACAGCGTTGTAAACTGTTTCGGCCTTTTTTTCGTCTATCATCATCTTTGTTTTGAAATCTTCAACAGTTGTTGCAAGTATCGATTCAGCATTAGTGTATCCTACGGCTCCAAGCCTAAGGACCACAGACCTTGTGAGCTCAGGTATACTTGAAAGCTTTTCAGCGTCAGTAAATCCCGGCATCTCACCCTTTTCTATAAGGTTCTCGTTATTAAGGATGACCGCATTCTCATACACAGCAGAAAGCTCATCCTTGTTCTCCCATTCAACGCTCTGGGAAAGGGCATCCTTGCCTGTCCCCACAAGCTTTAGTATGGTATCTACACCGGCGTTGTTAAGGGCCTTGACCATGCTTGGTCCGACTCCCCTTATCTTCATCAGCTCGCTGTCAGAAGAATCAACGCTGCTGCTCTTTTCTCTTTCCATAAGCTGCTGCATCTCTTCCCTTAGCAGTTCATCGGCAGTCTTCTTTCCAGATACCGTGAACTTCTCGTCGGCGGTCTTTATGATGACCTTTCCTGAGTTAACCATCTCTTTAGCAGAGTTTATAAGCGTCTGAGCCTGTTCTTCGTTGTCAAAACCAGGTATGCCTATTATTTCCTGAGCTGTGGCTTCTGCGACTTCAAAGATGGTCTTATATCCGTTCTGGAACAATGCGGTTGCCAGGGTCTCACTTATGTTAGGTATCTGGGTCAAAGAGAACTTAGCGTCGTCGTAACGCTTTGACATATCGGTCTCGCCCATTACGTCTATCTTCCATCCTGTAAGCTGAGCGGCAAGGCGGACGTTCTGTCCCCTTCTTCCTATTGCAAGGCTTAGCTGTGAATCAGGGACGATGACCTCCATGTACCTGTTGCCTTCGTCTATAAGGACCTTACTTACCTCTGCAGGCTGTATGGCCGCACAAACGAACTTAGCTATGTCAGAATTGTAAGGTATTATGTCTATTCTTTCGCCCTTGAGCTCAGAGACTATGTTCTGCACCCTTGCGCCTCTTATACCAACGCAAGCTCCCACAGGGTCGATGTCCTTGTCCTTTGATGAGACCGCTATCTTGGCCCTTGAGCCTGGATCACGTGCGGCGCTCTTTATGGAGACTATGCCTTCATATATCTCTGGGACTTCCATCTCGAAAAGTTTTATTAGGTAAAGAGGTGTCGCCCTTGAAAGGATTATCTGAGGGCCCTTTGGCGTCTGAAGAACGTCCAATAGGAAAGACTGCACCCTGTCACCTATCCTGTATTGTTCTCCCGGTATCTGCTCTTTCAAAGGCATGTAGCCTTCTGTCTTGCCGAGGTCAATTACCACTGTGCCCCTCTCAAAACGTCTTATGATACCGCTTATTATCTCTCCTTTCCTTGCAAGGAACTCGGAGTATATTATCTCTCTTTCAGCATCCCTGATCTTTTGGTTGATGACCTGTTTTGCGGTCTGTGCTGCTATTCTTCCGAATATCTCAGAGTCAAGCTTAACACCTATACTGTCTCCAAGTTCTACATCCTCACCGGACTCTTTCTTGGCCTCAGTAAGTTCTACCTCAATGTCAGGGTCGGCAACGTCGCCGTCCTCAACAACGGTCTTGTACTGGAAGAGCTCTATCTCAAAATTCTCCTCATTGTACTTGGCCTCTATCTCAACGTGCGGGCCCATTTTCTTTTTTGCAGCTGTGACAAGAGCGGCCTCTATAGCCTCGATTATCATCTTTTTATCGATGCCCTTGTCCTTACCGAATTGTTCGATGACCCTCTCTAGTTCTTCAAACATCATAAAAGCTACCTCTCAAATTTTAGCTTTGCTCTTTTTATCTGTGACATTAAAAGTTCCTTGGTCTTACCGTCCACATCAAAGACTATTTTGTCACCATTGACTTCCTGTATCCTGCCAACGAACGAGCCGCCGGTAGGTTCAGCTATCACCACATTTGCAAGTTTTCCCTTGAACCTTGCATAATCAGAGGCCCTATAAAGCGGCCTTTCCAGTCCCGGCGTAGACACTTCAAGTGTATAATCACCAGGGATAATTCCTTCAACCTCTATGAACCTTTGGATCGCACGGCTTACGTTCTCACAGTCAGCCACCTTCAATGTGCATAAAGGCTGGGTCTCTCCTATCCTGTCAACGTAAAGCCTTAAAAGGGGTTTTCTGGAGCTTGAAAGTTCAAGTTCCACAAGTTCTATGCCCATGTCCTTTAACTCTGGAGCTATAAGCTCAGCAATGCTTTGCTTCGATATAGACATAGTCCGGCCCTCCCTTTTTTAGTAATAAAAACAGGGCACCAAAGCCCCTGATAGGCTTGAATAGCATACCCCTGATACATTAGCAAGGTCTTTATTTAAGAAACTATGTCTGTTTTCGTGACCAGTGAAAGGAACTTGTAACCCGCTGCCTCTATGGCTTCCCGGCCTCCTTCCTCTCTGTCCACTACTGATACTATCCCAAGTATATCAAGGCCGTGTTCCTTGGCCCTGTCGCATGATTTAAGTGTTGAGCCGCCGGTGGTCACAACGTCCTCAAGGATCACCACCTTGGTGCCTGATGGGACGTTCTTTATGCCCTCTATCCAGCGTCCTGTACCATGGGCCTTAGGCTCCTTCCTTATATAGAAAGCATGAAGGTCGCCGCCCTCGTTATGGCTTACCACAGAAGTCGCTGTTGAAAGAGGATCAGCACCCATGGTGATGCCTCCCACCGCCTTTGCGCCCTTGAACTCATCCTTAACTACGGAGTTGATGATCTTGCCCAAAAGGTACGAGCCCTTTGAGTTAAGCGCGGTCTGTTTTACGTCGATATAAAAGTCAGACTTCTTTCCGCTAGCAAGTACTACATCCCTCTTTTCGTATGATAATCCCCTTAAAAGGTCCCTTAGTTCTTTCCATTCATTAGTGTTCTTGAATCTCATTTTTTGAAAAACCCCTTTTTATCTTTATTTTTATTCCTGTTCCTTCTTCTCTTTATATATATGTAAACAACAACGAACACTATCAGCGCAACTATTATAGCGACGATAAGCCCCCATGACGAACCTTCCTCTCCAGTTATAGTGAGGGACTTTTTCTCTTTTTTGGCAAGGGCGGTGTTTATGGCCTGCTTTTGGCCAAAGAGCAGCCCCTTAAGACCGGTGTCCACAGGTTCAGCAGGGAATGACATCCTGACCTTCATGCTCTCTATTAGTTTATATAGCTCAGACATATAAAGGTTATACTTGTTCTTATCTACAGTGACGGTAAATAACACTGCCCTTCCGTCCTTGACCGTGGTAAGATAACGGGTGAAATATCCAGGTACTGCCGTGCTAAGATGCTGACTGTCAACCCACTTCTGTCCAAAGATATCTTTGTACTGGGTATATGCCGGAGTGCTTTTTGCTTTTTTGTTGGTGCCAGGCTCATAGACCATCAGCGCCTTGTTCATATCATCATAATATTCCTGCATGCTGTCGCCTGGGCCCTGGGGTCCGGCAGCCATTACTATAACAGCGTCTTTGACCTTTTTGGGGTCCATCGGCTGACAGGTCCAGTAAGGGCCGGAATCAGCACAGGTCCATGAATCTGGCGCATTAAACTCTATAAAGCTGTTGGCAAAAGGTTTTGCATCAACCTGTGAAGAATTAACTAAAAGTACAAATGCAGAGATCAATAAGAACATAGTACCTCCCCATGTACAGACCTAATCAATGAACCATATCTTCCACAACATCCTTGATGCAGTATAATTAGCCATTAGAGCTACTATTATAGAGGCTGTAGCAAGCCCGTAAGGCCCAAAGAACATGCCCAGCGATATCAGTATTATCCTTTCAGGCCTATGCATGAACCCTGAGGCCACGTCGTAGCCGAACTGCCTTGCCCTCATAATGATGAACACCGTCGTAAG
>JAKLHL010000066.1 GCA_022710165.1 Bdellovibrionales bacterium
ACCCTTTTACGGATATAAAAAGTTTTTATTCCACTACTAGTAATATACAGACTAAGCCCTTTTTCCCTTGTGTCGTGGTAAACAAGTCGTTCACCCTCTAATGGTTTCAAAGCAAACAGTGATTGCTTGGTAAAGTTAAATTTATTCATAAATATCTTTTTTCATTTTATCTATTAATTCATCTATACTCTGTATAATTGAGCAATAAATATCTTTTTGCTTTTTTATCTCACTATTCGTTTCAGAAGCCATTTCCATATGACCACACATAAAGACATCATGAGACACACTAATTGCAGATTTACATATCTCTCTATTTAAAAATAAAGTATTAATCCTTACATACTCTTTTAAATGAACAGCTTTTTGAAAAGTTGAAGTATTTTCAAGTACCGTTACCGGCACAGCATGTTCGCTTTCTTCAAGTTCCCTGCTACAATATATTTTAATTGTGTTCAGGAGCCCTAAAAGCCCTTTAAACGCCCTTATCTTTTCTCTAATTAGATTTTCCGACTTTATACCGTTAAGTTCAATCTGCTGTTTTACATTCTCGATTTTACTAGTTATTTCTTCAATATCTTCTTTGGTTGCAATATCTTTACCCTTCTGCTGGATGTATTCCTTAAAGAATATACAGAATAGAATTAAAATAAATCCAAATATATTAATCCAAACCATTTTGTCCTCCATTCATGATTTCTCCTACACCAAGAAGTTCATCTATTTTAGATTTTAGTATCCCTATTTCATTTATCTCTTTTACTTCGCCATTTTCTTTATAGAAATCACCATCTATAAAAAGAAGAGCCTTCTCAAGTCTTCTATTTGGACAGTCAAACTTAAGAAAAAGCCCAAGTTTATAAGCATATATTTTAGCATTTTCAACAAAGCTAGGATTAGTTAAATCTTTTAATTTTACAAAGTCGTTCTCTTCCATATCTTCTACTTTTTTTACTTCGATAACAAATAAATTGTTATCTCTTCCTTCTCTGGTTCTTTTATGACAAATAATATCGGGGTAAATGCCACTTTTTGAATGTGCCGTAATTTTAGAATCACATCTGGTGTTTTCACACCTTGCATTGCTTCCTGACCTATTGTATTCACAGTCAACATTCCACCCATCCCCACTAAATTTTTCCAACAGATACACTCCTAACATATGCGTCATTGCCTTTTCATTTGCTCCAACATCAAACAATTCAGCATCGTCATTAAACAATCGTTCAATTGACGATGTAATCTTCATGCCAATTGTACACATACTCCCTCCTAATTACTTAAACTCGCTGGTTCCTCATTGGTTCCGCAGTAAAGGTGTAACCACATACATTCTGGTTAAATCACACTAACCCCTTAATACAGCTATCATATTGATTTGTAAAGGACAATTTAATTTTATTAAAATTGGTAAAACATAAGGCTCACTCACTCTTAATCAGCGGGTCATAGGTTCAAATCCTATATCACCCACCAACGTCAATTACACATTCAATAAATCAAGTTGGTGGTGATAAATGTGAAGGGCGAAGTGCATTCAACATGCACGAGCGACCTTGGGATTCACTGCAGCGAGGCATAAAGACATGCATGCCGAGCGGAAGTAAATCCTATATCACCCACACACGAGCCCTCAGGGCGAGGCCATCCTAGCCTTCCCCCCTTATTAGTGATATAAACAAGACTATGAATTTCGGAGGTGTTCTTATGAAAACCTTGTACCTTTTTATCTTTGCTATTTTTTCCATAGATCTTATGGCAGATGAAATACCTTTCGTGGTGATCAATGACGCACAAACGTCACAAGAGGTTCTGAACCTTGATCTTAAAGACCCGGTAAAACTGACCCTTACAGCACCCGGAAAGGCAATAAAGCCCGTACAGGACCTTTCATATTCATGCTTTAAGGATGGTATGGACGTTACGAACCCTTCCACGAACACGACCATGCTTGATGATCTGATAAAAAAATTAAAAGAGAAGTACTCTTTCATCGATGAGACTGTAATAAGAGACAACTACAAAAAGTGGAAGAATATAAAAGATACAAAGAATTATGTGGATTCAGAGAGCTACGACAATCAGAACACAAACTACTTTGAGGATAAAGTAAAGGACAGGTCGCTATGGAGATGGGCAAAACTTTACTGCGGCAAGGATACTAAAAACACAAAAGAGACTTTAGAGCAAAGGCTGAATAGATGTAATAGTATGGACTTCATATACGGGTACTTGAACCTTGGTTGCAACGCATCTTATACCTGCTACCTTCCTGGAGAGACCCCAAAACAGGAATATGAACCTGTAGAGAGGGAATGCCCTACAAGCACAGCGACTTTTAAATCTGACAGACTGGATATGGTAGACCCTGGTGCGGTCGGAACATGTTTGAACACTATCCCTTCAAATGCTGTCAATATAAAGGTCTTCTTCAGTGTCTGTTCAACCGTGGTAAAAAGAGTGGACACAGATACAGAGACCAAGAGAAGGATAAAAGAACTTACCGGCGTTGAAGACAATGGGACCAACCTGACCCTAACAGCGGCAAGGTTAAAAGAGCTTGAAAGCATAATAAAGACCGGAATAGTTACTCTTGGTTTTAATGAAAAGAACTACGTCTTGATACCTGCAGATGAAAGTGATCACGAGAATTACTACTACGACCCTAAAGCAAATGCCACATATCGCAGTGGAACCTGCGGACCTTTGACCAACAGCGACTTGTTCCATGAAACATGGGTCCCAAACTATAAATCAGCAACCCAGAATTATCTTACTGCAAATAGACTTGATTTCATCACAGCACCAGACGGCAAAAAGATAAAGAACCCTAACTACGCCTGGATCCTTGAAGATCCTGTCAGCGTAAATCCAAAAAGCCCGGATGCCTTAATGTCACCGGGACGCTTCAACACAATTAAGGTCACCTATGATGTCCCTAAAGAAACACCAAAAACTACCAGCGAGATAAGTTTTGGCAACCCACAGGTTTTCTGTGTAGGGATAAATGCCCAGCCGGAGAACGCTAAACCTAACAAAAAGGCACGTGGAGGATTAAAGAAGCCATTCCTCGGCGGAAAGAAGAAAACCAACAAAAGATCTACGACCTGCAAACCAAAAGGGCCCGACGCAAGCTGTCCTACAGGTTTCTCTGAATTTGGGAAGGATTAATTAATAGCTTTAAAAACAACTAGCCCCACCCTCTTTTGGAGGGCGGGGCTATATGAAGAATACAAATATCAAAGTGGACTAATAACCAACTATTTGCAATAGCAGGTTATCATTTTTTCTACAGCATCACAGGTCCATGTTCTGCCACATTCCTTGCATGCCTGCTCATCTACTGCGCATTTGTCTATCTCAACAAAGTCGATCTTAACATCAGAGACAGCTTGTTTTGTAAGATCTACAGCGTCAAAAGCTATAGCTTGAACTGGTGATTCTTTCCAAAGTGCTATTCTCTCTGCTGATAATTCCATAGTTGTTGCAGCTTTGTTCAATGATGCATCTATACTAGCATCTCTGTATGCTGCATATTGAGCACACTCTGGAGCAGTGGCTATCAACTTCTCAACTGGTTCAACAAGTGGTTTTACTTCAATTGCTGTGTTGATTGCTAGCTTATCAGCAACAGCTTTTGCCTCATAAGCAAGCTTCATTTGTTCCTCAGTACCATCAATAGCTAGAGAAGCTTTTTCTACTACATCTCTAGTCATAGCCAATGGTTCCTGAACCTTAAGAGCTGATATTTCTGCTACTGCTATCTGTTTCTGTATAGCTTCAATGTTCTCTCTAGAGCAAAGTACTGGGCAAGCCTTGTCAAAAATAGCTTTTTCTTCTGCAAAATCACATTTGTTCTCTGCCATCTTGCCAAGGATGTCTTTAGCTTCTGTACAAGTCTCTGGAGCTTTCTGTATTACATAAGCGAATTTTGCTTCAAGTTCTTTGCAGATAGGTGATACCATACATGCTTTGTATGCTACATCAAATGCAAGCTTCATTGCTTCCAGACCTTCGATGTCTACAGAGCATTTTAGACTATACTCATAGAGCATCTTCTTTAATTGATCTGCAAGTGCAAGATCACATTTTAGAGCGAACTCGCCAGTAAGAAACTCAATCTTCTCACCAAAATAGAAGCATTCAGCTGTAAGACCAGCACAAATTGCTTCTACTAGTTCTGCTTTTTCCATGTCCAAACATGGGTTACCAAGACCATTAGCCTGTACAAATGAGTTACAACGACCATCGCATGATGCATGGTTTGGACAACCTACCTTTAGAATGCCATCTGCGATCTGATCACATGAAACTCCTCTTGTGCATAAGCCGCGTCCGCTAGGGTCGCGGCGAGGAATAGAACCAACAACAAACGTACTACTTTCATAATTTTCCTCCATTTTTTTTATAGGGTTACTTGAACCCCGTCTTTCTGAATTCCCTTATCGGAAAAAATTCTCGCCTCCTTACGGGCTTTCTTTGGTGCCCGCTATTATTTCCCTTTTCGGGATGTTTGCCCTTAATGATTTATGTATTGTATACCCTAATGTCATGTTTGTCAAAGATTTATTATATAAGATTTGAACTTTTCTTAAACTACATCAAAGCCTTTACTGTAAAGGGTTACGAGCGTCTAATCCTTGACGGCCGAAAGAAAGGTACTGTATGACTGGGTTTTAAGTTCTAAAACACTAAAACCATAACCATTCAAGATGCTTACAAGCTCCTCTGTTGTGAACATCCTTAATGATATCTCTCTTATATATAGCTCCACCCCATCTATAGAATAGTATAGTTTGTAGTGGGCTATCTTATCCTTTAATGAGTATCTAACTGTATCCTCTATTACAAGCAATCGTTCGTCTGGATCGTCACTAGCGGCCCTTATAAGTTTTCCATCACTATCCTTCTTAACATAGAAAGCATCAAAGGGAGTAAAATCCTCTGGGCCTCTTGATAGATCATCATCGATGGGGTTCATCACTTCCATCATGAATATCGCACCGGGATTTAAATGCTTTTTTAAGTTATTGAAAAACCTTTTTATATTTTCGTCGCTGTGAATATGTTGGAAAGCATTGTAAGGCATAAGTACTGCATCAAAATTTTTCTTTAACTTGAAATCCAAAAAGTCAGCTTGAATGAATTCTATATCAAGTGTGCCTGCTTTTTTTCTTGCAAGCTCAAGCATACCTGCATCCAATTCCAATCCTGTGACCTTAAAACCCTGCCTTGCAAGAGGTATGGCAACCCTTCCGGTACCGCAGCCAAGCTCAAGCACTAGCGGGTCTAAACCCTTGCCTCTTAAGGCTTTGCAGTTATCTATATAGAGATCAAGATCGTCCGTTCTTAGGTCATATTCAAGATCATAAAAATAAGGATCGGAGTATATATGCATATATAAAGGTCAGCCCTGTTTGTTTATATCCACCGTAACAGGGAGTATCACCGTCGTTACCCCGTACTGCTGGAGGTTCTTTTGTATGGTGAAGGCCGTATCGTTGTGAAGTATCTTGTGATAGAAACGTTCTTCCTGGAAAGTTAATTTACCCGCGAACACCGTCGACTTTTCAAATTCCTTTGCTGTCTCCAGACAAAGATCTGTTGCAAGTTCCACCACATCGGTCCCTGCGTTAAATCGATAATCTGCAGGCATGCCTAACTTTCTTGCATACTCAACGTACTGCTTTAAGCCATTCTTAATATTCTCTTCATAAGCAAGAAGCTCTTCATGGTTCTTAAAGGAACCGGAATCCACTGCGGCCACACCTACGAAAATAAAGTTCTTATACACCCAGGGGAAGTTATCAAGTATTGAAAGCATGGAGTGAACGCCGAAGCTATTAAACCCGCTGACAAGCTGTATGGCTGTTCTATCGTCTGGATTAACAGCGTCCTTATTGTAAGGGAACCCTGAAGGAGGGAAAGCAACTACCTTTTCATTTAACTTTTTAATGGCCCTTCCAACCTTATTGTAATGCTTCTTTATAAGGTAACATATAGCGACTACTACAGTCGTAAATACAAGAGTAAGCCAGCCTCCGGCCCCGAACTTTTCGTAGCAGGTTATGGCAAGTATGGTGGCGCAAAGCAAAAAGCCGACTATATGCACAGGAAGATGGGTCTTCCATTCCGGCCTTTCCTTCCTGCTAGAGACAAAGAACTTACACATTCCAAGTTGTGAAAGAGAGAAAGTAACAAAAACGTTTATTGAGTACATAACAACGAGGGTGCTTATATGGCCCCCTGTATATATAAGAAGAAGTATAGATGCACCGCCCATCAAGAGGACACCGTCACGCATGGTGAGTCTTTCTGAAAGTGAAGAGAACCTTTTTGGGAGCCATCCATCAAGAGCCATGTTAGCCATGACCCTTGGGCCGTCTATAAAACCTGCCTGAGCCGCAACTGTCAAAAGGGCACCCTCTGAGAGGATAGTAACAAGGGCCAGTATGCCTCCAAAGGCCCAGGAACCGAACACAGCGTTAGAAAGAAGTGCGTTCATGGTCTTTCCATGCTCTGGTTTTATGTCCCACAACAAATAGCAGAACAAAAGGCCACCTGCTGTTATCGCCAACGACAAGGACATATAGACCATGGTCCTTTTTGCCGTCCTTACCTTAGGGTCTTTCATTATTTGAAGGCCGTTCGATACAGCCTCTATACCGGTATAGGTACCTCCGCCCATGGAGTAGGCCCTAAAGAAAAGGGCCATCATGCCTACGACACCAAGGCTTGCAAGCCCGTTATTGTAATCAGAACGGATCTCTTTTACCACTACTCCAACCTCGTCGGTGTGGCCTATGAAGCCATATCCTATCAAAAGCACATGGGTGATTATAAATACGACGAATACCGGGGCAAGCACATAGATGGATTCCTTAACACCCCTTATGTTCATTATTATCAGCATAAGTATCAAGAACACTTCGAACATGAGCTTATATTGATGGTATTCCATCGGTAGAAAACTGAATATTGCATCACCGCAAGACGCTATTGAAACGGTTATGGTGAGTATGTAGTCAACTATAAGGGCCGAGCCGGATATGACACCTGCGTCTTTACCTAAAGTATGCGTGGCGACAACGTAACCTCCTCCGCCCGTAGGAAAGTACTCTATCATCTTTGAATAGGAATAGGCTATGATGAACACTGTAAAAGCCGTGGCAATGGCCAGCATTACTGCAAGGTAAGGATGGTCGACTATCACCCTAAAGGCCTCTTCTGGTCCATACGATGATGAGGAAAGTCCATCTGCACCAAGCCCTATCCAAGCCAGCGTTGGGATCAACGCTAGTTTATGAAAGATGTTCGGGTCATGAACATCCTTTGGTTTTCCAAAAATGCTTTGCTTTATTGACGTTATATCCATGATGGCGATATCTTAAAGTCCGAAAAATATCTAAGTCAACTGAATGCTAGTGACTAATCGCCAAAAACATTATAAAAAAGTCCCATAAAAGGGATTAAAAGATGAAAGATACCCAGCTTAAGATCCTAGACTTCATACGCAAAGAGAACCTTGTCCAGAAAGGGGAACGGGTCCTTGTAGGTGTTTCTGGAGGAATAGATTCAGTTGTACTCCTCTATACGCTTTGCGATCTGGCTATAATGCTGGAAGCTCCAATGCCGATAGTTGCACACGTTAACCACATGCTGAGGGGCAAGGAATCGGACCGTGACGAGGAATTCGTTAAGGGCCTCGCCGAGGACTTAAGGATACAGTTCGTGTCCGAGAAGTTCGATATAAAAACGTTGGCTGAGAATGAAAAGAGGACGACACAGGAAACAGCAAGAAAATACAGGCTCCGCTTTCTTGAACAGGCCGCAGAAAAGCTTTCCTGCCAAAAGATAGCCACAGGCCACAACGA
>JAKLHL010000067.1 GCA_022710165.1 Bdellovibrionales bacterium
CCAACATAATAATTATATCATGTAGTTATATTTTAGTCAAATATATATAGGGGAAATAAACACAGGAGCCCCAGTGAAGGGGCTCCTGCTATAAAAATATGGTATTTAAACTAGGCTAGTTTGCTTGACAAATAAGGTCTCTTTGCTGCATGAAGTCCTTCAGCTCATCAAAGGTATAACCACATATGGTCCCTGTAAATGTAAGGGTCGGCATTTCGCCTCCTCCTGAAGATGCTGTGCCTGATACTGTAGCGGCTATCTCACATGTACCCTCTACCATGCCTGCAAAGCTCATATTCCCTGTAAATGAAGAACTGAACTGCCCGGCTTCTGCGTCCAAGAAGTTCTCTTCTGTGATAGTACCTGTCTTTGTAACTGTCTGACCTTCACAGAAAGGTATCATCATCACGCAGTTGTCATATGTCGTCTCAAAAACAACATGCTGCATCATCTCGAAAGTAACAACGGTCATAGAGTAAGTACCCTGCCCGTTATAACAGCTTCCAGTTATTACCTGGCCTTCAGTATATCCAGCAGGAGGTGTTTCATCTGCATCCAAACTTGAGCTACTGACCGATACAGAAAGGACATTAGCTATCTTTGAAGCGTTAGTGGTATCGCTTATCACATCTGTTGAGCCATCACCTGAGTCACCACAGGAAACAAAAAGTGCCAGTACAGATAAAAAACCTATCACCTTAAAAACCTTCATAGGTAACCTCCTTTTTTTGCTATTTTACAGTCTAAATTGGACTTTTCAACCGAAAATAAGGAAAAGCACCCCGCAGATCATACTCGCTATGGCCCCTATAAAATACCTGTTGGGACGTTTCTTATCCCTCCAGTGCTCATAAACAGAGGCATAGATGGGTGCAAGACTCCCTATGCCGGCGATTATCGAAGGATGGTTATAGTTGGATATCGCATAGAGATAAAAATAAAGGGCCATGAAAGTTCCCAAAAAAGTCGAAAGCATTACCTTGCCCTTTATATCCCAATCCATATCCTTTATACCGAACTTAACTCCCTTAAAGCTGTTAAATATACCGAGTACGACCACTGCCACACCGACCCTGTAAAGATTCGCTGTGAAAGGGCTCATATCGGGCAGTACCATGAAAGATTTTTTTGTGAAGACCACTCCCAGCGCCTCTATGTTTATCCCTATTATCGCAAGCAAAGCGACCCTGAGCGAAACGTTCCCTCTTCTTTTCCTCTCAAGAGCAATAAAGAGCAGACATAAAAGCAGGAAAAAAAGTCCCGCCACCTTGCTCATTGGAAGCGTTTTACCGAGTATAAAATAAGAATAGACGGCTATTATGGACGGAGAGAACGAAGAGAACATCAAGGTCCTTGCAGGCCCGTTCTTTGAGAAAGAATAAAAGATGAAAAGGTCCGCAAGAGTAAAACCCAAAAAACCGCTGAGTAGAAGATATGGCATAGCCTGGGTCGGGAAATAAAAATTACCTGTCAACACACATGCAAGAAGAAAACACACAAAAGAGATGACGCTCTTATAAAAGTTGAACCTGTATACCGTAAGTTTTTGGACCATCTTTGCATAGATCTGCGTTGATATGGCCCACAACAGCGATGATATGAATACCGCTAAATAAGGACTCACTTGGACCTGGCCGCCTTCTTCTGCAGTACTTTGCTTTCTTTCATCATGGCCTTGAATATGGAAAGTGCCGGCTTATATTTTTTGCTGATCCTGTCCAGTATCTGTTTTTCCCTTTTTGGGTCCAAGGTCTTCTTCTTGTATTTCAGCGTCTGAAGCACAAGTTTGAACCTCTTTTTTATAAGGGATACTATCTGGTTATCTATCTTGTCTATTTTCTTCCTGATATTCTTTAGTGGGCTTGTACGCATAAGGCCTTCCTCGAGAGCATGAGGTCTGCAAGCACTATGGAGCACACTGCATTCACTATTACAGGCACCCTTAATCCATAACAAGCGTCATGATCACCTTTTATTTTTATTTTTTTCATCTTCCCTGTCTTAAGGTCTATGGTCTCTTGTTCGATGCCGATGCTGGCCGCCGGCCTTAATGCTATCCTGAACAAGATATCATTGCCGTTGCTTATACCACCGTTTACACCGCCTGCATTATTGGTCCTGGTCTTACCGCTAAGGTCCAATATGGCGTCGTTATACTGCGAACCCGTCATCAAAGCTCCCTCGAACCCAGCACCGAACTCAACACCTTTTACCCCGGGGATGGAGAACAATGCGTGGCTTAACAATGATTCTATTGAGTCAAAGAAAGGTTCACCAAAACCTGCCGGCATTTTGCTTATCCTGCACTCCACTATACCGCCGACGCTGTCTTTTTCTTTTATTGCTTTCTTGATATCCCCACCGGCAAAGAATTGCGATTCTATCCTTATCCCTTTGACTATCTTTTTTGCGATCCATCCGGCGCAAACCAGCCCCAGCGTGATCCTTCCTGAGGCGTGCCCTGCACCCCTGTAGTCGTTAAAACCAAAGTATTTTATCCATGAGCTGAAATCTGCATGTCCGGGCCTTGGCGTGTCCTTTAGCTCTTCATATGGACGAGAGTTTTTGCTCTTGTTATCAAAACTTATAAGTATAGGCGCCCCTGTGGTCTTATCCTTAAAAAGTCCCGTCCTTATATTTGGTATGTCTTTTTCCATGCGTTTTGTAGTGCCAGGTAAACCCGCCTTCCTTTTTTCAAGGACCGCTCTAAGCTCTTTCTGGTCTATCTTTATTCCAGCCGGTACACCGTCTAAAAGCACCCCTACGCAATCCCCGTGGGACTCACCAAAAATATGTACCCTGAATATCCTTCCAAAACTGTTCATGATTTTTTAATTTTATCCAGATCGTTAAAAAAGTCCGGGTAGGATTTTTTTACTCTGTCAGCTCCTTCTATGGTTATACTCTCACTAAGATTTATTGCCGCTGCAGCAAGCGCCATCGCTATCCTGTGGTCGTTGTGCGCGTTGACCCTGCCAGTCCTAAGAGGACCTCCGTTTATTTCCATCTTTCCGTCCAGCATCTTTATATCAGCGCCTAGCTTGGAAAATTCCTTTGAGAGCACCAAAGCCCTGTCGCTCTCTTTATATTTTAGTCTGTCTATGCCCAAGATCGTGCTCTTTCCAGTGCAGTTAACTGCCAAAGCACAAAGAGGAGGAGCAAGGTCCGGATTGTCAGAAACATCAAACTCAAAACCTTTTAACTCTCCTGGCTTAACTTCAATATAGTTATCACCGACCTTTATGCCTGCACCACAGCCTCTAAGAATATCCACTATAGCCTTTTCAGGCTGAAGAGAGCTCTTGTAATAAAGGTCCTCTACCCTTATTTCCCTTTTCAATGCTCCGGAAACAAGGATCGAGCTTGCGCCAGAAAAATCACCCTCTACAGTATAATCTAGAGGCTCGTACTTTTGTCCACCAGGTATGTAGAACACTGAATTTTCTTCCCTTATTTTTACTCCATACTGCGACAAAAGCTTTATAGTAGTATCAACATAGGGACGGCTCTTTAAGTTCTTTACCGTTAATGTTGTATCGTTCTTTGCAAGAGGCAGTGCTATCAAAAGCCCGCTAAGGAATTGGGATGTGACACTTGCATCAAGCTCTGCGACCCCGCCAACCAGTTTACCGTTAGAGCTAAGAGTTCTTATACATTCAGAGTCTATTCCTGACGGTCTGTTCGTTAAAGTCCCGCTGGTCTTAAGGGTTGCATCTATACCAAGGAGTGCACATACCGGGGCTATCACACGCATAAAAAGTGCAGACTCTCCGCAGTCAAGCTCAACACTTCCCTTGGCGTTCTCAAGCAGCCTCAATGCGTGCTTTGCATGAGCTGCATCCTCGCACAGAGGGTAGTTAAAGACCCTGCCTTTATTCCCGCTGAGGAAATTACATACTTCCGCCCTTATTGCCAGGCTCTTCGACGCAGGGGCTTTTATTATCACATCCGGTGTCATGATGTTTGGACATTATCAGTTAAAATTAATTCCCTCAATACTGTTTTAAGCCTCTATTAAAGTATTCAGACCTCGATACTACTTTTCAGGACTATCCGGAGTTTTTGGGTCCCATGCTTATGCCGAGATGAGCGTTAAAAGATCGTGTTGTCCGAGCCAAAGGCGAGTTCACGATCTTAGCGAGACGAGGCTTAGCATGGTTCAAAAACGGAGGCCTAGTCCTGAAAAGTAGTATCGAGGTCTGCCTAATGCCATGACAGGTCTCTAAAAATAGGTTATATAGGGAGTCCTCTGGAGGTGACTATGAAGTTCAATGATGCCCCTGACAAGAATTACATAAAGGACATGTTCGTCAAATATGCAAAGGTCCACAGCCGTTCTAGTGATGAAAATCCTGGTAAGACCCCAAGCACACCTGAGCAGATAGAGTTTGGGAAAATAGTGGTCCAGGACCTTAAAGACCTTGGTGTGACTGACGTAGAACAGGATAAGAACGGTTACATAATCGCAAGGTTAAAGGGCAATACCAATGCACCTGCCATAGCCTTCATATCCCATCTTGATACCTATCACTCCACCAAGGGTGACGGCGTTATGCCAATAGTCCACGAGAACTATAACGGAAACGATATTAAACTTCCTAAGGAAGGAACTGTGATAAAGGTCGCTGACTTCCCTGAACTTAAGGATAAAAAAGGAAAGACCCTCATAACTTCTTCGGGCGATACGCTCCTTGGCGGAGATGATAAATGCGGTATAGCTATATCCAT
Organism: Bdellovibrionales bacterium; assembly: GCA_022710165.1. Lineage (GTDB taxonomy): Bacteria > Bdellovibrionota > JAFGOL01 > JAFGOL01 > JAFGOL01 > JAKLHL01. The sequence goes on from JAKLHL010000067.1 coordinate 4,729, forward strand.
GGAAGTCGCAAAATATCTTGTAAGCGATAAAGATCTTAAACGCGGTGATGTTTGTTTTGTGTTCACACCTGATGAGGAAATAGGTCACGGGGCCGAACTTTTAGACCTCAAAAAACTGAACTGTGTTTGTGCTTATACGCTTGACAGCGAAGGCTACGGGACAATAACAAACGAGACTTTCTGCGCAAACCTCATGACAGTAGAGATAAAGGGTAAAGACATCCATCCGGGTTACGCAAAGGATAAAATGATAAACGCAGTAAGAGTTGCATCACGCTTCATAGAAAAACTCCCTATGGATAAAAGACCAGAAACCACAGAGGAAAGACAAGGTTTTCTTCACCCTATGAAAATAGAGGGCGGTGTTACCAGTGTAAAAATAAGCACGCTGGTCAGGGATTTTGCTGTTGAAGGATTAAAGACCCTAGAGGAAACAGCAAGAAAGATCGCAGCTGACACACAAAAAGAATTCCCAGGTTCAGAGATAATAATAAGCATCAAGGACCAATACAGGAACATGCGTTACGAACTTGATAAGGATAAGAGGGTCGTTGACTACGCAGTAAAGGCCATGAAGGCCTGTGGAGTGGACCCAAAGATGAGCGTTGCCAGAGGCGGCACCGACGGTTCAAGACTAAGCTATAGAGGGCTCCTCACTCCTGATATACCTGCTGGGTTCTATGCTTTCCACAGCAAGATGGAATGGGTCTGCCTGGATGAAATGGCTGACGATGCCAAGGTCGTAAGACATCTTATTGCGACTTGGGCTAACGGCTAAGGTCTAGTATCAGGCCTTGATCGTCACTGTTAACACATACGTCACAAGCCTTTGCATATAAAGATATTCTACTCTTTAAAAGTTCCCCTGCATTGTCCTTGAACAAAGGACGAGTGCTTTTATCGACCCTGTTAAGTATGGTCTTAAGGTTCGCCCAAAGCCATATGACCTTGAACCTCGAGCTCAAGAACGCCCTGTTCTCTGGATCTATTACAGTACCACCGCCCGTAGCAAGCACGGTAGGCCTTTTAAGCTCAAGGCCAAGTAAAAGCTCCTTTTCAATTTTCCTAAAATACTCACCGCCCTTACTGCTGAATATCTCTGTTACGCTCATCCCCTCTTTTTTCTCTATCATCTCATCAAGGTCTATAAGCTCATATCCAAGTTTCTGTGCAAGCTTTTTAGCCGTATAGCTTTTCCCTGCACCCATGAAGCCCGTAAGTGCCACATGTTTTTTTAGATGCTGTGGCCTCTTTAATGCCTGCCTCATCGGCTCCAAAGGTTCTGCATCAAAAAAGGTCTTGAAAAAAGTTTCAGCTTGAAGGAGCAGCCATTCCTCTCCGGCTTCGTAGTCCTTTTTAGACTCAATGCCCTGATAGGCAGCGTCGATCAAAAGTCCGGTCTTCAGGCCCTTGAAGAGCTCAAAATGATGAGGAGTGCAGTTCACAGCGAGTGTATATTCACCCTTTAGTGCTTCCTTGAGTGGAAGATGCCCTATATTAAAGAAAGAGGCCACTTTTTTTGCCTTCTGTTCCGTCCTATTGCTTATGAGCACATCAGCTTTAAGTTTTTTAAGTGCATAAACAGCTGCTCTTGCGGCCCCTCCTGCACCTATGACAAGGGCACTTTCACCGTCTAGGTCGTTTATCCATCTTTCAAGAAGTATGTCCCTTACTGCCATCCAATCCGTATTAAGGGCTTTTATTCTGCCCTTTTCAAAAATGACGGCGTTAGCTGCACCGATGTTCCTGACATCAATATCAGGGTCGTTCACGAACTTTAGTATCTCTTCTTTGTAAGGAGCCGTGACGTTAAGGCCTCTTACACCTATTTCCTCACAGAGCCTTACTGCCTTTGAAGCTTCCTTTACTGCTATCCTGAAATATACAGCATCAATGCCTAGAGCACTGAAAGCGCTGTTCCAAATATCAGGACTTTTACTTTGTAATATTGGGGATCCGGTTACAGCGAACAGCAAGTATTTTCCATCTCCTTAACGCTCAACTGCCCTGGGGCTGTCTTGCTCTTTTCATCAAGTGAGGCGTAAGTGCAAAAGGATCCGAACATGGGTGCAACCAGCCTTGTCACCCTGCCCTTTGCGCCCATTCCAATGACGATAAGATCGTTCGGCTGGTCGAGCAATCCTAAAAGCCTTGCGTTGTCCTTATTGCTCCTGCTCATACAGGATATCTTTATAACATCAGGATAAAGCTTGCTGCACTTTGAGAGCACTCCGGAAAGCACCTGGCTTGAAGGAGTGCATTTGTAGTTGTGATATGACATTATGACCTTGGCGCCTTTTTTCTTTGCAAGAGATAGAAGTTTTTTTCTGTCGCTGTCGGACCAGTTAAGATCAACATCGATATAGGAAGCGCCGTTATTGACCGCAAGCTCAAGAAGTTCCCTCGCCTGTTTTGTAAGTTTATTTGTCCTGTAACAGGCTATGAGCTCTTTACCTACATAGAGGACTTTTTTAAGCTCTTCAGGCCCTAACTTTAGCTGATCAAGCCTAAGTTCACAAAGCTCATATTTCCTTACAGCGTCTAGACATTTCTTAAAGCTTACATTGCCTATGCTAACGCAGATCATCTATGTGCTCCTCCAGCTCCTTAAAGCTCATAGGCCTTACTACGGCCATGCCTATGGACTCCAAGACTATGAAATTGATAATATCGCCTGCCCTTTTCTTATCCTTATATATGTGCTCCATGATCGTCTTGGTGCTGTATTTTTTAAGCTCTTCACCGATCTTGATGCCGTAGAGCGTGAATAGCTGGTCTATTCTTTCTGCATCCTCCGGCTTTAAGAGGCCCAGCTTTACAGAGACCAGGGCGCTAAAAAGCACGCCCTGAGCCACAGCTTCACCGTGGCTTAAGGAACCTTCGCTAAGTGATTCCAGCGCATGTCCCAAGGTATGCCCAAGATTAAGTTTTCTTCTTTCTCCAAGCTCATATTCGTCGGCAGAGACTATATCCATCTTTACCTTGACCGCTCTTTTTATTACGTGCTCAATCACTTCCCTGTCAAGCTCCAGTACCCTTGCCTTTTCTATCTCAAGATAATGGAAAAGTTCTTTGTCCATTACCAATGATGTCTTTATTATCTCTGCGAACCCTGACCTA
>JAKLHL010000068.1 GCA_022710165.1 Bdellovibrionales bacterium
AGAAACCGCTTTGAATAACCTTGAAATAAAGACCGCAAGGGAAAATCTGGACGTATATAAGTATCAGAAGAAGGCACTCTGGAGCGAATTTATGCCTGCCGTGAGTGGAGACTTAAGCGCAGCCAGAGGGAACTCGAACACCTCAACGTCCAGTGATTCCAGCTCTTACTCAGCCTCTTTATCTGTGACCCAGAACCTCTTCTCTGGTTTCAGCTCTTTGGCAAAATTGGAGGGAGCACGTGCTAATATCCAGGGTCAGGAGGCTACTTACAATTCGGTAAAGTCATCTGTAAGTTATGCTCTTTGGAACGCTTTTTCTCAACTGCTCTATGCTCAGGATTATGTGAAGCTCTCCCAGGAGAACATAAAGAGAAGGCAGGACAACTTGAACCTTGTCCAGTTAAGGTTCGAAGGTGGAATAGAGAATAAAGGCTCTTATTTAATGGCCAAGGCCGCTCTTCAAGAGGCTGAATATGATTACATTCAGGCACAGCATCTTTTGGAGACATCTAGGCAGCAGCTTGCTGTGGTCCTGGGCAGGAAGAATATCCCGCCTGATACGCAGATCAGCGGAGAAGTACCTCTTGGTGAACCAGAGAAGAATATTGACCTAGAGACTATAGTAGAGAGCCTCCCAGAGCATCAGAAGGCTCTTTCACAGGTTAGGGGATATAAGGCCCAACTAAGACAGGCGAGGTCTGCTTTTTATCCGAGCCTTGATCTTACTGGAGCTACTTCTAAGCAGGGTAATTCCTGGCCTCTCCCTAACAATCAGTGGTCTGTAATGCTGGGTCTTTCTGTTCCAATATTTAACGGTGGAAGGGACCTCTATACAACCTATAGTGCAGATTCAATGCTTTCGTCGTCTATGTTCAGTCAACAGCATGAGGACTTGAACCTTTTGTATGATCTTAGACAGAGCTACAATAATTTTCTGGACTCGATAGAAAGGGTCAAGGTCTATAATACTTATGTAGAGGCTGCTACCGTAAGGGCAAGGATAGCCAGGAATAAATATAATACCGGTCTCCTTCAATTCGAGAACTGGGACATAATAGAGAATGATCTTATCAGCAAGGAAAAAACAAAGATACAGGCGTTAAGGGAACGCCGCATAGCTGAAGCGGCCTGGTTGAGAGCTCAGGGAAAGGGAGTGATATGATGAAGAAGAAATTGATAATAGTCGCGGTTTTGATAGTGGCTGTAACTGTGCCGTTCCTCCTTTATAAGAAGAAAGCTAACGGTGAGGAATATAAAAAAGTAAAGGTCACGGTCGGGGACCTTAAGGTAACCATATTAAGCACAGGAACAGTTGAACCAGAGAACAGGCTCGAGATAAAGGCCCCAGTTGCAGGAAGGGTAGAAAGCGTTCTTGTAAAAGAGGGGCAGAAGGTAAAAAGAGGTCAGGTCCTTGCGATGATAAGTTCGACTGAGAGGGCGGCTTTGATAGACGCTGCTAGGGCAAGGGGCGAAGAAGAACGCAAGAAATGGGAAGACTATTATAAGGCGATACCGATCTATGCCCCGATCAGCGGGACAATTATATTGAGGAATGTAGAACCGGGGCAGAGCTTTACTTCTTCTGACGCTATACTCGTAATGTCTGACAGACTTACAGTTAAGGCGCAGGTTGACGAGACTGATATAGCCAAGGTCAAGGTCGGTCAGAGCGCAGAGATAATACTTGATGCATATTCAGACAAGGTGATACCAGCAGGTGTTGATAAAATAGCGTACGACGCAAAGACGGTGAATAACGTCACTACATATATAGTTGATGTTCTGCCGGTAAACACTCCTGATTTTATGTTGAGCGGTATGACAGCTAACGTTACCTTCTCTGTTGATTCAAGAAAGGCAGTTCTTTTGCTCCCTACGGAAGCGATAAGGAATAAGGACGATCATTTCTATGTTTTCCTTGCCGGTAAGAACGGCAAGCCAGTAGAGACAAATGTAAACACCGGCGCCTCCGACGGCAAGAACATACAAGTGGTTTCCGGAGTTTCTGAGGGGGACACGGTCCTCATACCAGTAGCTAAAAAAAATAACAGCAGTAAGACAAATAATCCTTTCTCTCCCTTCAGAAGAAGGAACAAATGATAGAAATAAAGAACGTATACAAGTCCTATACCATGACAGAGCAGGGGCTTGTCGTGTTAAAGGACGTTTCTTTAAATATAGAGCCTGGAGAGTTCGTTTCCATTATGGGACCTTCCGGTTCAGGTAAGTCTACACTCTTGAACATAATAGGGCTTTTGGATGTGCCTGACTCAGGTTCGTACAAGATATATGGACATGAGGTCACAGAACTTCGTGATGACGATCTTGCAATACTCAGGAGAAGGGTCTTTGGGTTCGTGTTCCAGCAGTTCAACCTTCTTCAGAAAATGACCGCCTTGCAGAACGTCGAGCTCCCGCTGCTTTATTCCAAGGGACAGCTTAATGTTAATACTGCGAAGGGCTTACTCGATAAGGTCGGGCTAAGCGAAAGGATACAGCACAAACCTCAGCAGTTATCTGGCGGACAGCAGCAGAGGGTGGCCATAGCAAGATCATTGATAAATGGTCCAAAGATAGTTCTTGCCGACGAGCCTACCGGTAACCTGGACTCATCGAGCGGCAAAGAGATACTCCAGATGTTAAAAGGACTTAACGAGCAGGGAATAACAGTGATCCTGGTCACGCACGAGGAAAGCATAGCAAAGCAGGCAGACAGGCTGATAAGGATACATGACGGCCAGATAGTTTCCGACGAGAAATTGAACAAGGGTACAAAGAACTCAAAGAACGGAGCGGCTGATTTTTCTATGACCGCTCCTTCGCCGTTCAGCGTAGCTGAGTTCACCGAGCATTTTAAAGAAGGTATAAAAACCTTGATGGCTAACAAGGTAAGGACCGCACTTTCTGTGCTTGGTATACTTATAGGCGTTGCAGCAGTAATAGCCATGCTTGCTTTGGGTACTGGAGCAAAGATGGCTGTGGAGAAAGAGCTTTCTTCATTAGGGTCCAATATGCTGGTGCTTCGTTCTGGAAGTACGAGGATGATGGGCGGAGGTGTTGTAGAGGGCGGCTCTGTAGTACGCTTTACTTTGGACGATGTCTCTACGGTAAAGGAAGCTATTCCTTACATAAAAGAGGCTTCTCCTGTGGTCAGCGGAAAGGCCCAGACAACATATCAAGACAAGGATTGGAGCACACAGATAATTGGTGCGGGGCCTTCGTACTCAAGCATGCATTCATTGTATCCAGAGAGGGGCAGGTTCTTTACCGACGATGAAAATAGGACCAGAAGCAGAGTGGCGTTGATAGGTGTTACAGTGCTGAGAGAACTTTTTGGAGAGAATTCCGATCCATTAGGTGCGTTCATAAAGATAAACAAGGTCTCATTCCAGATAATAGGAGTACTCCCTGAAAGAGGTGCGAGCGGACCAAGGGATAACGATGACGTGGTTGTGATACCATGTTTGACAGCGATGTATAGGCTGCTTGGCAAAGACCATGTTGATTATATAGAGATGGAAGTTGATAGCCCTGAGAACATTGATGCCGTTCAGGAATCGGTCAGCGAGATGGTCATCAAGCAGCATAAGATACCTTTCTCTCGTCAAAAGGATGCTTTTCAAATAAGGAACCTGGCAGAGATGCAGAACGCAATGTCAGAGACGAGCCGTATACTTTCTATGCTTTTAACCGCTATAGCTGCGGTGTCTTTGCTGGTCGGCGGTATTGGCATAATGAACATAATGCTAGTATCTGTTACCGAGAGGACCAAAGAGATAGGCCTTAGGAAAGCCATAGGTGCAAGGAGCGTTGATATACTCTCTCAATTCGTTACAGAGGCCGGGGTCATAGGGATCTTTGGAGGTATAGTCGGTATAGTGCTCGGCGTACTTATAACGTTTGTAATGTCAAAACTTGCAGGATGGACCACTTATATATCTACGAGTTCCATATTCTTGTCTTTTGTATTTTCAGTCGGTGTAGGTGTTATATTCGGTATCTGGCCTGCCAAAAAGGCCTCTAAGCTTAATCCTATAGAGGCCCTCAGGCATGAGTGATATCAGTTCCTTGGTTTAGCTCTGGTAACTATAGTTTTTCTACCCTTTGGCTGGTCCTTGAAGCTGTGGATTATCTGTTCTGCTTTCTCAAAAGGTACAGTAACAAAAGAGAACTTGTCGAAGATGCTTACTTCGTTAATGCTCCTGTCGTCTATGTTAGAGGTCCTTTTTATTATGTCTACCAGTGACCTTTTTGTGGTACCGTCCTTTCTTCCCAGGGTTATGAACAGCCTTGCTGAACCTTCTTTGTTGAGTGCGTTCTTTTCACGGGTGAACTCATCTATATGCGCATAACTTTGCTCTTCAAGCTCATCCTTGAATGAATACTTTAAAAGAGCACTGATGACCTTTTTGGCGTCGTGAGTTTCCAACATTTTATCTATAAGTTCAGCGTGGCTTGTGCCTTCATCCTGATCTATTATCTCCATTATCTTATCTGTTATTCTGGACGTCCTTGCCTTTATGATATCCTTTACCTTTGGTATCTCGGCCCTTCTGATGCTGGTCTTTGCTTCTTTTTGTATCACCACGAGTTTTTTATACTCAGAAGGAGTGATGAACGTTATTGCAGTACCTTTGTTGCCTGCACGTCCGGTCCTGCCTATCCTGTGAACATAAGACTCAGGGTCTTGAGGGAGTGAATAGTTTATTACATGGGTCATCTTATTTACGTCTATGCCTCTAGCCGCAACGTCGGTAGCTACAAGGATGTTTATCTTCTGGTTCCTGAACTTTTCCAGTATCCTTTCTCTTTGGTTTTGAGAGATATCACCGTGCAGAGCTTCTGCCTCGTAACCTCTGCTTATAAGCATCTTGGCTATATTGTCCGTGTCTATTTTAGTCCTGCAAAAGATTAGCCCGTAGAACTCAGCTTCTACGTCGATTATCCTGCAAAGAGCCTCGAACTTATCGGAGCTCTTTACTTCAAAGTAGATCTGCTCAGTGAGGTTGTTGTTAAGCCTTTCTTTTTGTATCTCTATGACCTTATATTCCTTCATATAGGTCTTTGCCAGGCTCAAGATCTTTGGAGGCATGGTGGCAGAGAATAGCAAGGTCCTCTTGTCTGGGTTCGTCTGCTCCATTATCTCTTTCATGTCGTCTATAAAACCCATGTTAAGCATCTCGTCTGCTTCATCAAGGACCATGAACGATACACGCTCAAGTTTTAATGTCCTTCTTGCCAGATGGTCTATTATCCTTCCAGGTGTGCCAACTACTATGTCCACGCCTCTTGCAAGTTTTTTGAACTGTTGTTCTATGGACTGTCCTCCGTAGATAGGTACTACCCTTAGGTCTTTATCTCCCTTAAGCGAGTTTATCTCTTCTGATACCTGTATGGCCAATTCCCTCGTTGGCGTAAGAATTATGGCTTGTATATGCCTTGCGTTCCTGCTGAGTTTCTCTATCATTGGTATTCCAAATGCTGCGGTCTTTCCCGTACCTGTCTGAGCCTGTCCTATTATGTCCATGGTCTCGTTCAAGAGTATCGGTATAGTCGCCATCTGTATAGGTGACGGCTCTTCAAAGCCCTTGGCTTTGAGCGCCTTTAGTGTGTTTTCTGATAGACCTAGTTGTTTAAATTTTATTAATTTTTCCATTTTTTTCTCCTTTTAATTCCTCTTAATTATTGCATGGTCTGCTTATTTCAACGACGCCGCGACCATTTTGCGGGATTGGTACACCTGAAGGATATTTGTTATTAAAAGCGCCATAATGCGTCAGCATGCATTTAGGGCTTGTTTTTCTTTTAAGGTACTCGTTCTTTTTGAACCTGCGCTTTGCCTTTGAAAGCGAGATCCTGATATACGGTGAAATGACGATCGAACTTAGACGTCCCTTCAAACCGCAGATACTTATAAGCGATCTTTTCAATTCTTTTACTTCATCAGCGATCTGATGACCGGACTTTTTAAGGTCCTTATACATTGCATGAAGTATTGGGATGTATAATAAGAAGTTCTTTTTCATCCTTTGTCTTCTTATCTGTACAAGTTCATGGTCCCAATCCGCTGTTTTCAGATAACCATTCAGATGGACCCTCATCATCCTGTAAAGTGATGGTCCAAGCTGCTCATAATCCTTCTTAAAAGCTCCATCCAATCTTGACTCTATATCTTGGTCGCTGATCTTAGGATGGTGCCAGTTCTGAACTGATTGTCCGTGCGTTTCTATCCAGGGGAAATCCTTTTTTAGTTTTCCCTCTTTTTTCATGTTGTCCCAAAGTGCGGTACCTGGAACAGGCATGTAGAGCATGAATTGGTTGTAGACGCAGTTATACGTCAAAGCATGTTCTATTTCTCTATCAAGATCCTCTTTTGTTTGGTGTTCAAAACCCAGTATGGTCGAACCGAGCACTTCTACTCCGTGGTCTTGAAGATCAGATATCAATTTATGCAGATCTATGTCGTGCATTTTTTTGTATGTCTCACCAGAAGCTTCTTCCAATCCTATCCATACAAAACAGTAACCAAGCTTAACGATATTCTCTATCCCTAGGTCAACGAGGCCTTTAGCGGAAGAGAATACGTTGAAAGTGAAAGCCTGCTTTTGTTCTTCCATCAGCTTCAAGAGCTTGCGAGCTCTTTCGTGATCTAAAGAAAAGTTCTCGGACATGATGAACATCTCTGTCCGTCCTTCCTTAGCATGTGCATTTGCAACAGCCATTAGGTCTTCTGCAGTATTAAGGAATGGGATGAACTTTCCGTTGAACTTATGAGAGGTCGAACAAAAATCACACTTCATAGGGCATCCAAGGTCGGTTATTATAAGACCGCTAGAGGAGCTCTCTACAGACAAGCCCATTACCCTTTTGCCTACACTCGCTATTGGAAGAGGCTCAAAGAATTTATTCTTGTCCTTTAAACCAACTCCTTCTAGTTTTGAGTAGTATTCCAATCCGTCCCTTTTTACGAAAGTAACGCTCTTTAAAGGGGCAGAAGGGAGCTCTTCCCCTGTGCTGTATGTTATGAAGCTCTCGTCTGGATGCATGTCTTTCATATTCTTGCTTAGTTCATTAATTACCTGTTCGTCGTTCGCTATATGGCCGCCTACGTCTATAGGGGTGTTTGGCAGTACTGACCTTATAACTTCGTAGGTTTTAAGGAGTGCGTCAAAATTAGGTATTATCCCAGAGATGCCGACCCTGTCCCAGTGGCCAGAGCTTAGTACCTTTTTAAGCTGTTCAACTGAAGGGAAGTCCAGTATCGCTGAATTGGCATTTATATTGGCTGCAAAAAGGTCAAAAGCCCAAGTGTTACACGACATCTCTACCTGAAAATAGAGCTGTCCCCTTGTCACCTGATTTGTCAGAAGACTCATTGGATTTTTGTAACGGGACCATTTGCCTGATACACCGTAAGGACCAACTACCGAGGTAAAAAGTATGTTCTTCAGCTGCTGCTGATCGTGCTGTTTCATTTCAAGGCCTGCACTATACACTATCTGGCGCTAAATAGATAGTTTATTCGTCATGCCAGAGGCTGATCAGAGGCGTTTTATGAGGAAAGAACCGGAAAAGAATGCAATTATCGAGAGAACTACGGATATTAGGATATATCCCATAGCTCCAGCATTGTTGTTCCTCGAACTTAAGTAGCCTACATCAAGTGCAAAAGACGAGAACGTGGTGAACCCGCCTAGTACACCCATGGTCATGAACGACCTTAACTCTGCCGAAGGCGACCAATAAAGGGCCATGAGCTCGGTCAACAAACCCATGACGAGACATCCAAGTACATTAA
>JAKLHL010000069.1 GCA_022710165.1 Bdellovibrionales bacterium
TCTCGTTAAAGGTAGTAGAGAATGGAACTGTTTTTGCTTTTGTTGAACTTACTACAGTGAAAGTGTTGTCACAGTCCCTTGAATATACGAGGAGCTTATCTTTTGAAACAGCAGAGATGAAATCTGTATAAAGCTTTACGTGGTCCGCAAAGGTCTGCCAAGAATCAGCTCTTTCAACCAATTTCTCGTCGGTAATATTCAACAATACTACGGTATTAAAATCAAAACCGCCTGCATACTTAAAGTAATCGGCGTCTAATTCAAGAACGAGTGCGTCGTGGTCCTTTTCGTTCATCAAGTATTCGTATATGGACTTTCCTATATGGCCGTTTATGTAGGCCTTCTTTCCTGAATGTCTAAGTATCTCTGATATGAGTATGGCTGTCGTTGATTTGCCGTTGGTACCTGTAACGCAAATGATGGGGTTCTCTATCAGCTCAGAAGTGAACTCATACTCTGTCTTTACCGGTATCCTTTCGCTTCTTGCCTGAGAAAGTGCCCTGTCGTCGTGTTTTGTCTTCATCGAGTACAGAACAAGGTCTGCGTTAGAGAACGTCTTTTGATTGTATCTTCCGAACTCTGTTTTGAACTCGTAATCCTTTAAAGCGTTAAGGGCTTTCTGAAGTTCAAGCCTATTCCTAAGATCAACGACGGTAACATCAGCACCTTTAGAAATTGCGTACTTTACAGCACCGATGCCCGACTTATCAAGACCAGCTACAACAACTTCCTTGCCTTTGAGTTTCATAGATGCAACGCACCTCCCGTATTAACGAAGTTTGAGGGTTGCAAGTCCAGCTATCGCAAGAACTATGGAAATTATCCAGAATCGCACTATAACTTTTGGTTCGGCCCACCCTTTCAGTTCGTAATGGTGGTGAAGCGGTGCCATTCTGAAAACTCTCTTGCCGGTCGTCTGGAAAGATACAACCTGCACCATGACAGAAACTGCTTCTAACACAAACACACCACCAATTACAACTAGCAAAATCTCATTTTTAGTGAAAACCGCTACAGCACCCAATGTCCCGCCAAGGGAAAGGGCCCCTACGTCCCCCATAAAGACCTGGGCAGGATAGGTATTGAACCATAAGAAGCCCAAACCCGCCATGACCATGGCTCCGCAAAGAATGGCTATTTCTCCAGCCCCCCTTACGTGAGGAATCTGTAAGTATTCCGCTATCTTATAGTTACCAGCACAGTACGCAAGTATCAAAAAGCTAAAGGCCGTTATTATGACCGGGCCTATGGCAAGGCCGTCCAGGCCGTCCGTAAGATTGACCGCATTAGAGGCCCCTACCAGCACCAGCATCGCAAAAGGCAGGAAAAAGTACCAAAGGTCCACTGTGAACCTTTTAAAGAGGGGGAACCTTACCGTAAAGTCCAGGTTTGTGAACATCACCATAAAAAGAACGAATATTGCCGCCCCAGAGAATTGAAGTATCAATTTAGACTTACCGCTAACACCTTTTGAGTTCTTTTTTGTTATCTTAAGCCAGTCATCAAGCCAGCCTATCAAACCAAAGAAAGACATTATGAAAAGAAGTATCCATATATATGCGTTGTAAAGATCTGCCCAAAGCAGAGTTGAGATCGCTATCGAAACTATGATCAGTCCTCCGCCCATAGTAGGAGTGCCCGCTTTTTTTAAATGTGTTTGAGGGCCGTCACTTCTTACGAATTGTTTTATCTGTGACTTTGTCATCTTCTTTATGAACCATGGTCCAAGGAACAAACAGATCGTAAAGGATGTAACACCTGCAAGGAACACCCTGAAGGTGATGTAACGGAATACGTTAAAGAACGTCGAATGATCGGATAATCCATAAAGTAAATGATAAAGCATCTATATCCTCCTTAGTCCTGGAATATTTCTTCCAGCTTCATGCCTCTTGAACCTTTAACAACGACCAGGTCCCCTTCTTTAACTATGGAACGCAGGTCTTTTTTCATACTCGCCATATCACCAAAGCTGTATACGTGGAGATTGGCGGTTTTACCTCCGGAACTTAAAAATCCGTCGGCATATCTTTGTGAATAATTACCATATACAAAGACCGAGTCAAAGCCTTTGGACGCCACAAAAGAGCCTATCTCTTTGTGAAGTTCATCAGACATCGATTCAAGCTCGAGCATATCGCCTATAACAGCTATTTTATTGCCTGTGGTCTTATATTCTGCCGTCGATAGTATTGCAGCTTTCATGGAGTCAGGGTTGGCATTGTAGCAGTCTACAAAGTAAATTACGCCATTTTTTTCGACTATACTGGACCTTAGTTTTGATCCCTTAAAGTCTTTTACACCCTCTATGCAGTCCTTTAGGTCCATGCCCATCATAACACCGATTGCTATCGCTGATGCAGCATTGTGGACGTTATGAATTCCCATTACAGGTATAGATCCCTTGATGGTTTTCTTGCCATTAAGACTTGCCTCGAAATGTTCAGAACCGGCGTTAAAGCCAAGCGGCCTTACTTTTAATTCAGCATCAGCGCCGTCAATTGAATATGTGAACGACTGAACATCTGGCCTTTTAGAAGTGAACCACTTTGATATCATGGGGTCAGACATATTCACGCATAATGAACCTTTATCCTTTATCACCTGATCAAAAAGTTCCATCTTTGCCTTGAATATACCCTCGATAGAACCTAGAAGCCCTATATGGGCCCTCCCTATGTTCGTTATGAGCCCAAGGTTCGGTCTTGTCATTTGAGAAAGCTTTTCTATCTCTCCGTGGGAGTTCATCCCCATTTCAACTATGCCATACTCAGCGTCTAAAGGAAAACTAAGCAAGGTATATGGTGCACCTATCAGATTATTGAAATTACCATCTGTTCTAACGGTCTTATGTTTAAAAGAAAGCACGCTGAAAAGCATATCCTTAGTAGTTGTCTTGCCGTTCGAGCCGGTTACAGCGATAAGAGGATACTTTATCCTTGAGCGCCAATAAGAGGCAAGTTTGCCGTATGCCTGAACTGTATCATGGACTATCACCTGCGGGATATCGACGTTAACAATATGTCGGCTTACTATGCAGGCAGAGGCGCCTTTTGCTTGAGCATCCTCGACAAAGTCGTGACCGTCAAGATTATCGCCTTTTATGGCGACGTAAAGACTGTCCGGTCTTAACCTTCTTGTGTCGTGCTCAACACTATTGATCACAAGCTTAGAAGTATCACCCTTTATGTTCTCAGCGCCAAAAACTTCAATTAGGTCTTTAATATTCAGCATCTTTAAAGGTCCTTCTATTCAAGCCAGATATTTATAGATCCGCTCTCGTCTGGCTTTGCGCCAGGAGCAGGTTCTTGTCTTACCACTCTGCCCTCGCCATGTACACTGACATCATCAAAGCTGGACGGTATCATTTTTAAGGCTGTCCTAAGGGTTCGTCCCCTAAGGTCTGGGACTTCGCCATCCTGTACCTTTATGTCATCAACGTCATCCCTTTCCTGCACAGAAGTATATAGTTCTGTTGGTTTTGAACTTTTCTGTTTTGGCTCTTCTTTAGCAACGTCGGCAACAGGCACTACGGTATCTGTACCTTGTATGACTATATTAGCTATGTTCCTGAACAATGGTGCCGCAACCACTCCGGCAAAGTAAGCACCCTTAGGTTCATCTATAAGAACAAGCATTACGTATTTTGGCGACGATACAGGGAAGAAACCAACAAAAGAAGTTGCATACTTATCAGGGGAGTATTTTCCTCCTACCGCTTTTTGTGCAGTACCTGTTTTACCTGCAATATCAAAACCGATTATATCGGTACTGGTACCAGTACCTTCTGAAACGACCGACCTTAACATCAATGACAGTTCTTTTGCTATAGAACTGCTAAGCACTTTCTCGCCCTTCTCGTTAGGATATTCATATATTATCTCTGCCTGCTCGTTCATTATCTTATTTACGACGTGAGGCATGACGTTATTCCCGCCGTTAGATATAATAGAATAAGCTTTTACCATCTGGAGCGCTGTAACCGATATGCCCTGGCCAAAGCCCATGTTGGCTATCTCAACTTTACCGCCCTTCTTGTTCAAGAGGCCGTTTATCTCTCCAGGAAGATCAATTTCCGTCTTACGTCCAAAACCAAATTCATCTATACCTCTATAGAACCTTTTGGCTCCTATCATCAGCCCCAGCTTTGCAGAACCTATATTGCTGGATACAGATATTAGTTTTTTAAGGTCCATAAAACCATAATCATGACCTTTTGCTTCTTTTACGAATACAGGTTTTCTGCCTCCGACCAACTGGAACTTCCCGTTCTCTCCCCAAAGCTTATCTGTAAGGCTTATGACCTTGTCCTTTAAGGCTATCCCTGCTGTTACTATCTTGAATATAGAACCAGGTTCAAAGGCGTCTGTTACGGCCCTGTTCCTCATTGCATAGTTGGTCGTCTTGCTAAGGTCGTTGGGGTCGTAGTCTGGACTATTTGCAAGTGCAAGTATCTCTCCGTTGTTAGGGTCCATCACCACAACAGTTCCGCTGAGAGCGTTCTTGCTCTCAACTATTTTTTTAAGTTCTCTTTCCACCTGATACTGTATGCTCTTATCAATGGTCAGATACACCGTATTGCCGTTGTCGCTGGTGATGAATATATTCGACCCTGAATATATGGCTCGACCCTTTCTGTCTTTGCCGTACTTTACGCTTACATCCTTGCTTTTTATGAACTCGTCGTATGATCTTTCAACGCCGTCCATGCCTACGGCATCCCTGTTAACAAAACCAACCACGTGGGACGCCAGACTCCCGTTAGGATAAACTCTTTTTGGTTCTTTAATTACGCCTATGCCTCTATTTATCCTTACAAGTCCGCCTCTTTTATCTCTTTCATATATCAATCCCTTTAATTTTTCCGACTCATCAAAGCTTAACAGCCTCTTGACCCAAACAAACCTTTTGGGATGAGACATCTTTTCCAATATGACACTTTGCTGCATCCCCAGTATCTCTGCAAGCTGGCCAGCAAGTCTTGATCGGTCCTGATCAGGTATTAGTTTTGGGTCTACGAACACAGAATCCAGGTCCACGCTCACTGCAAGCTGGTCGCCGTTCCTATCTAGGATATTTCCTCTTCTAGGATTAAGTTTTACTTCTCTGGTGTACTGGGTCTTTGCTCTTTCTATTATCCTTGGATCTGGCAAAAGCTCTAATTTAACAGCAGTGAACATAAAGAACACAAAGCTGGCTAGGACCAGACCAAATATCAGCAGTATCCTTTTTCTGCTTATTTCCATATCAGCGTCTTATATACCTGAATTGTTTTTCTTTAGGCTGATCAAGTCCAAAATTCTCTTTGGCAAAAGCCTCAACTTTGGCTGGAGAAGTAAGGTTCGTATACTCTATTCCAAGGACCCTGTTCTCCTGCATAAGGTCTTTCTTCTTACCTACGACCTCTTGATGCCTATAACTGGACGTTATGACTTCCAAGGTTATCCAAAGGTACAGTATTAGACTGCCTACCACTATCCCCCAAAAATAATAACGCTGACGTTTCACTGTCCGCTCCTTAGATCTTTTCAGCCACCCTTAATTTTGCGCTCCTTGAACGCGGGTTCTCTTGCAGTTCTTTTTTATCAGGACTGATGAAATTTTTCACCACTAACTTAAGATATGGCTTTCTTCCGCACAAACATTCTGGCAGTCCCCTTGGGCACACGCACGGATTAAGCCCGGTCTTTATGCACTGCTTTACTATTCTGTCCTCAAGGCTATGAAAACTTATTGCACAGAGCCTGCCGCCTGGGTTCAATAGCTCTACAGCATGGTCCAGGCCTTCCTTTAAGGACTCAAGCTCCCCGTTAACGTAGATCCTTATGGCCTGAAAGGTCTTTGTGGCAGGGTCTATTTCCATTCCGTGCCTTTTGGGACCTACAGCCTCATAGATCACGTTCTTAAGCTGTTTTGTGGTCGTTATTCTTTTTTCTGTTCTATGTTTTTGTATGGCAAAAGCTATCCTCTTAAAGTTCTTTTCTTCTCCGTGGAATTTTAATATGTGCATCAACTCATTAAGGTCCAGATCATTCACCACGTCCTCTGCCTTAAGTTCCTGCGTCACGTCATAACGCATGTCCAGCGGACCGTCCTTAAGGAAGCTAAAGCCCCTTTCGGCATCATCAACATGTATGCTTGAAAAACCAAGGTCAAAAAGCATGCCGTCGCAGGACTTGATGTTGAAAAAACCAAGCACATCATTAATGTGTCTGTAGTCAGAATGTACTATATGGACTTTGGACCCGTCCTGTGAATATCCGTCAAAGAGTTCTTCAAGATATTTTACATTACCAGCGTCCTTGTCTATTCCAATGACCCTAAGGTTTTTGCCAGCCTTGAGTATCGCTTCAAGATGACCGCCTCTTCCTGCTGTGCAGTCAACATACACACCGCCATCCCTTATGTTAAGGTATTCTAGGCACTCGTTCTTAAGGACGGGTATATGTATACCGTTCATTTGCTTAGAGCAGGAAAAGTGGGAACATAGAGAAAGCCGAGTAAATCAGCACCACCATAATGAAAGTTTTTACATCGGCGTTATAAACGGACAAGGCCAGTATTATGAATATGAATGGAAGCAATATTAGGAATAATTTTGATTCAAGATTGTAACGGTGTATCGAGTATATCGGTGAATCATATCTGCCTTTCAAAAGCTCGCTGAGCTCGTTAAAAAGTTTTCCTTTAGGTGTGTTATATTCCTGGATCGCAAGTATACTTATATCAAAGTCCTTGATATCCACAGACGGTGTAACAGAAAAGATCTGTTGCTGATGGTCCACGTTCTTATCGAACGCGAATATCCCCACGAATGACAGCAACAGTACTGCCAAAAGGACGTTAATTGTGACTTTTCTTTGAAACTGTGTTTTCACCATACTTGGTATCCAATTTGTTCATAAGCTTGTTCAGGTCCTGTACCAATTCTTTTAGCTCGTCTTTTTGTCTTACTCTGAACCTTACAGAAAGATCCCCAGAGGTATTTATGCTGTCTATGCTTCTTCTGATGGAGAACACTGCCCCAGAAACCCTGCTTGAGAAAACAAGGCCGACCAGGAACATAAAGAAGGTGACTGTAATGCCCACAGCGGCTATTTTTATCATCAAAAGTTTTCTTTGCCTTTCAAGGAAAAGCACTGCCTCTTTGCTCTGGTTAAGTCCTGCCACAAGCAAAGCATTGTCGTGAGCATTAACATATCTGTAGAACACATATCCTACAAGTACGCTCACCAAAAGGCCCGTAACAGCCAAAAGCACTGAGTACTTTAACTGAAAGCCCTCATCTACAACAAAAACTTCTCTTTTAATGTTATTTGCCATGTGTATATTTTTACCTCATTTTAACCCATGCGTCTATAACGCCGTTAACAAAACCAGGCGAGTCCTTGTCACCAAATTTCTTTGCAAGTTCAACTATCTCGTTTATGACGACCGATGGGGGCTGCCCGCCAAGACCTATCTCTGCACAGCCCATATAGATAAGGGTTTTGTCTATCTTTGTAAGTCTGTCCATGGACCAGTTCTTTATGACCGATTTAAGCTGAGGTTCGATATCTTTATATGCGCCAAGGGTCCAATTGACTATTTTAAC
>JAKLHL010000007.1 GCA_022710165.1 Bdellovibrionales bacterium
TGTTCAAGCGCTGTTATGAAATCCTCGTCAAAGTGATGCGCTTCTTCGTCGCCTTTTTCTTTCTTTTTCATCTGCTCAAGGAACCTTCCCTTCTGGTCTATAGGGTCGTTAAGCTCGGTGAAAGCGTTGGCGACTTCCTTCCCGCAGATGAAAAGCTCGAACCTTTCCGTTAGCCCCGGCTGATCGTCAAAACGTCTTGCCAGAGGGGATATTTCTACAGGATAGTGAGTAATGTAAGTTGGATTTACTATCTTAGGCTGTACCTCTTCATCAAAGACCAGCATCAAAAGTTCTGCCAAGTGCATGTCGGGACTCTTTGCAAGATCGCCATAGTGCCTTGACTTTATGTACTTATAAAGCTCCTGTTGTGAGTTCAAAGTATCGTCGCTGATAGAAGGACAGTGTTTTTTCACGCTCTCAAGCACAGTCATTCTGGTCCAAGGACGCTTAAAGCTTACCTCGTGTTCCTGATAAGTTATGGTATCAGTCTGGTAAAAATGCTGGACCATACTGCTTACCAGCTCCTCGACCAGGTCCAAATGGTATTCATAGGTCGCATAGGCAACGTAGACTTCCATCATAGTGAACTCTGGGTTATGGAACGTTGATATACCCTCGTTCCTGAAGTTCCTGTTCAACTCGAACACTTTCTGGAAACCGCCCACCAAGAGCCTCTTAAGATAAAGCTCAGGGGCTATCCTCATGTAAAGATCAACTCCCAGGGCGTTATGATGGGTTATAAAAGGTTTTGCCGCAGCCCCGCCAGGTATTGGGTGCATCATCGGTGTTTCTACTTCCAGGAATCCCTTCTCTGCAAGAAAGGACCTGATGTAGTTAACCATCATGCTCCTTTTCTTAAAGACCTCCCTTGATTCAGGGTTCACTATCATGTCCAAATATCTTTGCCTGTACCTTGCTTCTACGTCGGTAAGGCCATGGAACTTTTCCGGCAGCGGCCTTAAGGCTTTTGTCATGAGGACGAACTTTTGTGCCTTTATGGCAAGGTCGCCTGTCCTGGTCTTGAAACAAGGACCCTCTACGCCCACAAAATCACCTATATCAACGCTCTTGTACAGGAAGAATTCCTGCTCGGTAAGCTCCTGTTTGGAAATAAAGGTCTGGAACCTTCCTTCCTGATCAGCAAGGAGCACAAAACCGCCCTTTCCAAAGTCCCTCACCATCAAGACCCTTCCGCATATCCTGTACGTTTTTGATTCTTTTTCTATCTGTTCACCGTTGAGGTGAGAGAACATCTCTATCAGTTTAATCGACATCATGTTCGGTTTGAAATCAGAGCGTGGATAACCGCTAAGCCCCTGCTCTTTTATCTTTTCAAGCTTTTCCAGCCTGACCTTTCTTTCATCGAATTTCTCGTGTTGTTTCTGCTCCATAAAAACTCCTCTTGATTGAATTACCAAACTTATTTACACTCTAACAAAAACAATGACAAGGAGCAATACTATGGAGATCAAGATTAAGATAAACGAAGGTTTCAAACTTGAGGCCCAGATGAACGGCCACACCATTAAAAGTGACCAGGCAAAGGAGTCAGGCGGTACTGGTACAGCGCCTAACCCTTTCGAGTATTTTTTGGCCTCAACAGGCCTCTGTGTAGCCCATTACGTGAACGCCTTCTGCAAACAGAGGGACATTGACGCGAGCAGGATAACGGTACTGGAGAACATCAACAGGGACGCTCAAGGCAAAATAAATATCAACTTCACCATACAGACACCTTCTGATTTCCCTGACAAATATAAAGAGGCTGTGATAAAGGCTGCAAGTGGTTGTGCTGTGAAGAAGGCCATACAGGAAGGCATAAATTTTGAGGTGAACGTTGGCTAGGACCGTAGAGGTAAGATCACCCTCCTTCCCGGAGGTAAAAAGCACTGATCCCATTATCGCTGAGATGGAACAGCGCTGGCAGGTCCTTTGCGGTGATAAGTCCCACTGGAGAACAGGCATATACTCCCCTAATTTCTCAAGTCCTGAGGAAATAGAGGAGCTGGAGCGTCACTCCTGTCCTGAGCTCTTCCTTCTTTTGGATGGGGCCGTCACTTTGCTAGTAGAAGAGAACAAAGAGCTGAAAAAAATAGATCTGGAACAGGGAAAGCCTGTCCTGGTAAAGAGCTGGCACAGCGGATACTGCCCTAACGGTCCCCACACGGGGAGAGTTTTTGTCGTAGAACGTGATGAATTCATTACGGAATATAGAAGCGTAAAAGATTTGACTGTTTAACATCGCCTAAGATCCTTTGCGGTATTGCTTTTTATGCCCGCAATATTTACATCTCGACTAAGATGTGTTATAAGGGGGCACTAAAAGAAACTTGGGAGGGTTTTTATGACTATAGTAAAAAAAGACGGGACAGTTACCTTTGAATTTGACCATGATACCAAAGATAAAGTGTATCTGGCCGGAGATTTTAATCACTGGAACTACCTAAAAACTCCTCTTACAAAGACAACTAAAGGCAAATGGAGAGTTACAATAAAGCTCACCCCTGGAGAACATCAGTTCCGTTATGTATGCAACAATAACTGGTACAACGACAGCACCGCAGACAAATATGCGAACAACGGTTACGGTTCAGAGAACTCCGTCGTAATAGTTAATAATTAGTTATTTAATATAGGCTGCCCAAAGGCCGGTAGCACCACCGTTAAAATATAATTTGCCGTTCAAACCAGCAAAATCAGAGACGTTTGAGGACCCAGCCCCTGGGTTAAGGTCATATATCATATATGCCGTTCTGCCGTCATAGATATAAGGTTCATTCCCGTAGGCCACAGTAGTCGCTGTAAAGAGTATGGCTGCTGTTTTTGCTTCCATTTTGGCAGGGCTGGAATCACCGGTCCCAGCAACTATGTCAGCAGCAACACTTAGCGTATCCGTGGCTGGATCATAGCTGTAAAGCTCTGAGCCATATGGGCTGTTGCCCCCCGCATCAAGAGAATTTGCACTAAAGTAAAGTTTATCACCAAGCACAGAGAAGTAATCAGGGTTTGAAGAGAAAGGATCTGCACTGATATTTTTCACCATTACAGGGTCACTGATACCGTCATAAGACCAAAGCTCAATACCGCTAATACAATCATTTGCATGGAAGTATATCTTCCCCCCAAGCTCTGTAAAACTCCCGCCGTATACGCCGCCAGGATCTGCTGAACCGCCCACACAGATGTCGTAGACCAGGCTTGGAGGATTTACACCGTCGTAAACCCAAAGTTCCCTATTAACAGGGGAATCCTGAGCACTAAAGTAGAGCTTGCCGTTGAATTCCGTCATACCGTATGGATAAGAACCGATCAGTCCCGCCCTTATGTCTGCCACTCTGCTTGGAGGGGCAATACCGTCGTATACCCAAAGTTCAAAATCAAAACCGGAATCTGCAGCATTAAAGTAAAGCTTGTTGTTGTAGACATATAGATGCGTAGGAGCCGAATTCCCTGCACCGGGGTTAAGGTCTATTACCATGGATGGAGGGTTTATACCGTCGTAGACCCAAAGCTCCCTGCCATTAACTCCATCCCCTCCCATATAGAAAAGTTTGTCGTTAAATTCTGTTATCCACATGGGGGCCGAATCGCATGCGCCAGGGCAGGAATCAGAGATCATGGTCTCTGTAGTGCCGTCAAAGGACCAAAGTTCAGCGCCGTTAATGCCGTCATTTGCACTGTAGTAAAGTTTATTGTTCCATTTGACCAGACCATGCTGTCTGTCATCAACGTCCTCCATTGGAGTTGATGTTGCAAGCTCAACTACCAGGTCTGGCACCTCTAAAGAGAATGCTGCTGTGGATTCGCCGTACTCGTTCTTTGAATAGACCAGTATATGTGTTTTCCCGATTATTGAAGTTGCATCAGGAATGGTGTAGGTGATATCGGAACCGGTAACGCTTATTTCTGCCACAGCGTCGCCAGATTTTGTGGCAGCATCAGTACCAAGATACACAACATATGACTTTATATTGCTCTCGTCCGCAGCCTTGGAAATTATGAGGCTGCCCCCTACTGCATCCTCGTCAGGGTCGTGATCTGCAAAGTACAGCCCCGCGGCAATATCAGCAGGCGCAGTACCGGTATCGGTAGTACCGCCTCCTGTAGGCGTTTCATTATTTTCTTCATCTGGATTATGGAAGATCTCCATAGAACACGAGCTTAAAAATGCCAGGAATGAACTGAGGATAAATATTCTTAACAAAAGCCTCATGTCCTTTACCCCCCAAACGTACCGCCAGGACACGAATATATAGCCTAAAAAACTATTTTTTAGGCGGTGGTGGGCCGTCGTTGGTGTCATCACGAATAAGGACATCATTAGGTGCTACAGACCTTCCACCTTTGATCTTCTTCATGTCGGCTTTTTTGATCTTCTTAACTTTTGCCTTTAATTTCTTTTTCATAGTTTAGCCTCCATTTGAATTATATGATCTGCTTATTTTTCAAGTCTTCTCAATATGCCGCCTTTGATCTTCCTCAGGTCTTCCTTTTTCAGTTTCTTAACTTTCAAGTTTTTCTTTTTATCTTTCTTCTTCATAAAAACCTCCCCCCTGAAAATCTCACCACCTAAACTTAAGACCGACCCCAAACTTACCGCCTTTTTCAAGATTCACAGCAACGTAAGTTCCATCTTCTTGTTCCATGCCGGCTTTTTTCATGAATTTTTCTACAAGGTCAACGCCGCCCTTAACCTTTTTCATTTCCTTTTTACTTACTTTTTTTATTTTTTTCTTCTTCATAAACCCACCATAAAATATACTATAAACTAGTATAATTATAACAAATCCTATTATACTTGTCAAGTTTTTGTATCAATATTTCATTAATTGTTAAAATTATTATAACGGCAATTAAACCAATGTGTTATAAAAAGATGATGAAGCTTCACCTAATATCAAGCCCCGGGACCACCCCGTGGTACAGCTCGATACAGACTGGATGCCTAAAAGCGTACATTGATGAAAAGTTCAAAAACGCAGAAACCATAAAAACTAAAAGTTATCCTGCACACCTATCCATACCGCTGAGAGCATTTCACAGTTCTTACGAGGACTTTCACCTAAAGCACGAACATAAACATGAGCTTCTATGGTTCTATCTAGTCATGAAAAACTTTATCACTGGGCATAAAAAACAACCCCTTAATGAACTGTTCTCAGAAATTAAAAAGCATACTGGGACAAAAGACCTAAAAAAGATACTGCTTGATCTGGAAAAAGCAGCAAAAAGTTTTGTTGATCATGAACTAGAGCCTGAGCTGGAAACTAGAGCTTTAAATCTTGTAGGGTTCAGCATAAACAGTGAGCAGTTATATTCTTCCATTTTTTGTGCTCTTTACCTTAAACAAGAATACCCCGACCACAAAGTGCTATTCATTTTCGGTGGAGGGCAGATAGCATTCCCCAGAGTAATAAATCTGTTGAGGCTCTTTAAGCTAGACAGTCTTATCGTAGTCGCTGAAGGAGAATTAAAGCTAGAAAAAATAGTGTCGATCTGTCTTCATCATAATAAAAGTCAGCCAGAAAAATTATTGGGACTTTGTGACAGATCAATGCCCGGGATATATAGAACAAGCACCCTTAAAGAAGATGAGGTTTTCTCAATAAAAGCCTCTGAATTGTCCCAACTGACGTCCGTAGAGGGCCTCCCTTTACCGGATTACCACGATTATTTTCAAATGCTTAAACGTTACTCTGATAATGACAGCATATATAACCAGCTTAAAGACAGGGTCTTTATACTTTTTGATGGAAGCAGAGGCTGTACCTATGCAAAATGTGACTTTTGCGGCCTTAATATATCATGGTGTAAATACCGGACAAAGACTCCTGAAAAGATATTTAAGTCCATTGTTTCCTTAATGAAGGAATACGGTGTTAACAGGATACATTTTACGGATAATGTATGTGATCCTTGGCTCGATCAAGTAGCCGACCTGATGTTAAAGAACAGAAGTAATGTGATAAGTGGTTTAGAACTACGGCCAGTCCACAAAGAGGCCATTTTTGTAAAATCTCATCTTACTCACTGCAGGAATATGCAGATAGGCATAGAAGCTTTGTCAGAGGACCTTCTTAAAAAAATGAAAAAAGGTACCACCGTAATGGGGAGCGTACAGACCCTTAAATATCTTGCTGAACTGGGCTTTGAAGAAGACTCAAATCTTATCACTCATTATACCAGGTCTAACCTTAAAGACATCTCTGAGACAAAGAAAGTAGTACAGCTAATAAAGCATTTTAAGAGGCTAAACCTATCAAAATTCTGCCTTGCTGAGAGCAGTCCTTTATATAAAGAATTTAACTATAAAAAGATCAAAGACCTTAAGATAAGGAAAAGGATACTAGTACCTAAGGATCTCCTTAGGTACTACACAGATTATCTGGAATCCAGACCTCCCCATAAAGTCTATGAAGCATGGAACAAGTTCTGTAAATGGCACAAAATGCTCCATGATAACAGATCTTACAGACTCGACGTAATAAGGATAGACAAGGAAAATTCTCTCATAAGAAGGGAGTCGGACGAACTCATGAAAGAATACATTTTAGACGGAAAAAAAGACCAATTATATAAATTGTGTCACACTGCAAGAACGATCCAAGAACTTGTTCAGCTCAGCAAAATAAAAGAAAAAGAAATAAAGAACATCCTAAACTGGTCTATTAAGGAAGAGCTAATGATATATGCCTCAGGCAGATATCTTTCCCTTGCACTACGTCCCAAAGAAGAACTGATACAGGACTTTTTTACTGTCCGCTCATCCTGACAAAGTGTGCGTAAGCACCGTTGTTCTTTAAGAGTTCCTGGTGCGCACCCTCTTCTATGACCTCACCCTCGTTAATAACAAAGATCTTGTCGCAGTTCTTTATGGTGTTAAGCCTGTGAGCTATCATTATGACGGTCCTGTCCCTGCAGATATTAGGCATAGCGTCGTTAATTGCCGCCTCGCTCTCTGCGTCCAAGGCACTCGTAGCTTCGTCCATGATGAGTATCTTAGGGTTCCTATAAAGAGCACGCGCTATTGATATCCTCTGCTTTTGACCGCCGGAGAGTCCTGCCCCGTCCTCTAAAAGCGGCCTAAAATAGCCTTCAGGATGCTGGCGTATAAAGCTGTCAGCACCTGCAAGGATCGCAGCATCTATGGCCTTCTTGATGTCAGGGAACTGATCACCTATAGAGATGTTATCCAGTATGGAACCAGAGAATAATTTTGAATCCTGAGTAACAACTGCGATTATCCTTCTTAATTCACTCAGAGGATAGTGTTTTACGTCGTAACCATCTATAAGCACCTTACCGTCAAACGGTTCAAAGAGTCTGTTAATAAGCTGAACCATCGTCGTTTTTCCTGAGCCGCTTCGACCTATGAAAGCTACTACCTGCTTAGGTTTTATGTCTAAGCTTATTTTGTTAAGAATAAGAACTGATTCTTCATTGCCATACCTGAAAGAGACATCTTTGAACGAGATGCTCCCCTTGATCGATTCAGCTGAGAGTGGCAGGTATTTTTGGAGCCTGTCCTCTGGATATGTAGAGAAAATGTCATTCAACCTGGTCATGCCGAACCTTACCTGTTGAAGTGCTATAAACACGTTGGAAATGCTTAGTATCGGCCCTAAAGCCATCCCAAACAACGAGATCAACGCTATTACAGTACCTATCGTCTCTGTGCCTCCAATGACCATTTTTGCGCCAAGGAATAGGACGACCAGAGGTATACCCTTGTAAAAAAGCTCTACAATAAGTGCATAAAGGTTACTGACGTGGCTCATCTTTAACTGCCAAACAGCAGCCTGCCCATACTTTTCTTCCCACTTCCATCTCCAAGGTATCTCTGCAGAAAAGCTCTTCAATGTATTTATGTTCTTAACACCCTCGACAAGAAGCGTTTGTGCCTCTCCTGAATGGGCGATGTTCTCTGCGTAATACCTAAAGATGAATTTGGATGCTAGTTTGGTGCTGAACAAAAGAACTACTACTGATGCCAGGAATATAAATCCTAGCTGTACGTTAAGCATGAAGATCGCAGTAACGTAAACAACAGACATAAGGATATCTATCAAAAACCCTATACCTTGCTGGGCCACAAACCCCTTAATTACCTGTATATCGTTAAGTCTCATCAAAGTATCGCCGGTCCTTCTTGTCGCAAAGAATGAGGCTGGAAGCCTAAAAAGATGTCTGAACAGTTGAGCGCTCATCTCTATATCAAGTTGCAGGGACATAAAGGCCGTTAGATACCTTCTAATAAGCCCCGACGCTGAGGTCATTATTATGAAGATAATAAATCCAACACCTATCACGTTCAGAAGCCCAAAGTCCATGTTCATCAGGACCTTATCTATGATCTGTTGCGAGAAGTAAGGTGTTGCAAGCCCCATGAAGTTCAACAGCAACGATATAAGAAGTATCTGGACGAACATCTTCGTATATGGCCTGAAGAGCTCCATATATATGTCAAAGCTTTCTTTTTGGGCTTCGTTCTTAAAGAACTCTGCAGTCGTGTTGAACAAAAGGACTATATTGTTCCATTTTGCCTTAAAATCCTCATGTGATACTTTCCTTAATCCGGTCGCAGGGTCTCCTATTAGCAGATGTCTCTTTGTATATTTGTATATTACAACGAAGTGATAGCCCTGTGTCGTTATTGCCGGCAGCTTAAGTTCTCCGAGGTCTTCAAGCTCTATCTGAACACCTCTGGTAAGAAGACCTATCCTTTCAGCAGAAGCAGCTATGCCGTAGAGGCTTGCACCTTCAGGCCCAACATCAATGGAGTTCCTGAAGAATGGAACTCCCATGTCTATACCAAAGTACTTTGATACCATGGCCATAGAGGCTGCTGCGCAGTCCATCTCGTCATGCTGAATTATGGTAGGATATTTCTTTCTCGCCTTAGGGTCCAAGTCATAATCAAAATTATCTTCTTCCTCTTCACCTTCCTCCTCTTCTGTCTCTTCAGCTCCTTTTTCTACCACCTTTTCTGCGTAAGGCTTTTGAACCTCATATTCTTTCTGCTCAGGAGCCTGATCTTCCGTACCGTCGTAGATAACACTTATGAAAGGATACTTTTTTAGCAGCTCAAGATAATCCTCCATGGGTATCCTGTAAACGATCGAATCAAGCTCCGCCTTGAATGTATAAGGGGATGCGTGTTTTTTAACGTCTGGCTTTAAGCCCTGGTGCCCAAAAAGGATCGGAGTATCCACTGTCATCAGTAGGTTTTCTTTTTGCGTATTATCGTTGAACTGGGTTACTTTTACCTTGCCCTCTTTAAAAAGGAAAACACTGTCCTGTTCCTTATTCTCTTTTTGTATTATTCCTTCCTTCTTGAACTCCTCTAGTTTGAATGAAAGGACAAAATCCTTAATATCCTTTATATCAACTCCCTTCTGATACTTTATCGGTCTTAAGAAATCCTGCACCTCTACGTCGGTAGTCATTATCTTTAAATATTCATACTCGCCTTTATGCTTTTTAAGCAACGCTATGAGCGGCGAGCTCTGTATAAAAAGGACTTCTCCATCACTATCCATCTGTGCGCTGTAGTGCCAGCCGGTATCTAAAAGTATGGCAGAAAGGTCAACTGATCTGAATTGTTTCAACTCACCTGCATAGAAATCTTTTCCATTAGGGAGCCTGTTAAAAAGATGGGCGGTCCCTTCCAAAAGTATGGCAAGTTCCTTAGGCCTTTCACCCTGTTTTATGAAAGTATCGCCGTTCTTGAATTCTTCCACCCTTGAATATTCGGCAAGTTCAGCGATATCTTCTTTTGTAAAGAAGTTAAAGATAGATCTTTCTTTTATTGAAAGTATGACATCCTGTGTTTTTTTCTTGCTCATAATTTAACTCCTAAGAATCTACCTAATAGGCGTTCTCTACCGACCACTATCTCTGCCGTTATATACATACCGTCTATAAGTTTAACTTTTTGTTCTTCCAGGAAATTCATGCTCTTTTCATCTATTCTTGCGGCAACCACATACTTGTCATTCTCAAGGACAGGCTCTGTTATTACCGAACCTGTTACGAGCTGCTTTGATGAGGCTAGAGGAAAACTAAAGTGATATACTATATCGTTACCAGGTTTTACTTTGTTAAGGATGTTGTTAGGTACTTCAAGTTTTACAGAAGCTTCTTTGTCTTCAGGCCTTATATTGACGACCTCTGTTCCGGCAGTATACCTAACACCTCTCTTGAGGTCGGTTTTTTTTGATATCAAACCGGTAATAGGGGCATCAAACTTAAGGGATTTACCACTTACATCAGAATATTCAAACAAAGGGTCCCCTTCATTTACCGAAGAACCTATATAAACTAGATACCTTTTAAATTCAAAAGCTACATCAGGGCTTATGGAAAGTTCAGGATTTATGTGTGCTACTTCTCCATTTAGGCTGTAGGACTTGTTTACTACAGAGAAGTAAGACCAAACCGCCAAGACCACAGCAGTAAAGATAACCACATAAAAACCGATGACCATAAGGTGTTTTGGCTCGCTGTAGAGTATTGTCTGGAATTTCTTGCTAAATTGTTCTGGTGACCTGTTAAGTATCACCGTGTCAACTTTTTCTTCAACTTCTACTTCTTTAGTTACACTGGTTTCTTGTACTTCTTCTTGGGTATTCTCTTGGATTGTTTCTTCGATCTTTTCCTTACTTTTCTTTTTAGCTCTTGGCATTAAAGTTACCCCCCCCTAAAAAATTGTAACTTATGCCATTGATAATGTCTACTCTTGCCAAAGATACTGCCAAAATGGTAACATCCGGCATTATGAACAAAATATTAATGATCACACTTTTTATCTTATGTTTGCCTGTTTCACTGTTCCCTCAGGACACCGTTCCAAAGGATAAAGGCTTTACTGATCTTATGCTAGCTGTTACTGACAAGAACATTGATGCTGTAAAGGACCTGCTTACAAAAGGCGCTGACGTTAATGCAAGGAACAATGACGGCGTTACATCGCTAATGTTCGCTGCATTGAACAATGAACCAAAAATAGCTCAGGCCCTAATAGACAAGGGAGCTAAGGTTGACCTTCAGGACTATATATCTGGCGCCACAGCCCTTATCTGGGCATCTACAAGCGACAGTGTGGACTCTGCCAAGGTGCTTTTGATCAACAAAGCGGATAAGACTATAAAGAATAAGTATGGCAAGACAGCCCTGGACTACGCCCGCTCCGACGAAATGACCGCTCTTTTAAAGTAATATTGGTGCGTCCTGCAGGACTCGAACCTGCGACCCCTACCACGTCAAGATAGTGCTCTACCAACTGAGCTAAGGACGCTTATAAGGCAAGTTCCCCTTTAAAAACATAATTAACTGGTCCCGTCAAGAGCATAGACCGGTCTTCTTTTATGGACACCTGGGCCAGACCGCCCTTCATCTCTATTTCAACGTTTTCTTCACAAAAACCGCTGTAAAAAGCGGCATAGGCCGTTGCACACGCTCCGCTGCCACAGGCAAGGGTTTCACCCGCCCCTCTTTCCCATATCCTAAGCCTTATCCTTGTCTTTGAAATGACCTCTGCGAACTCAACGTTTGTGCGCTGAGGGAATTTTTTGTCGTTCTCAACCGCAGACCCCAGCTCTTCCACCTTAACTGAATCAAGATCGCTCACGAATATCACAGCGTGGGGATTTCCCATGTTAACAGGCATGTAGTGTATCTCGTTCTCCTTGTAGAATATGGTGTCAGCCTCTGATATCTCTGCTTTACCTAAATTAACGCTGACAAGGTCCTCGTTCACCTGGGCCTTTATGTGCTTCTTTGTTTTGCCAAGGACTATATCAAAGCTTTTCTTGCCGCTGGTCCAACCCTTGTCAAAAGCTATCCTTGCGACACACCTTAGACCGTTCCCGCAAACTTCTGCCTCGCTGGAATCTGGGTTGAAGATCCTTGTGAAGATATGGCCGTGTTCCCTATAAAGTATTATGATGCCGTCAGCCCCTACCCCGGTGTTCCTGGGGCAAAGCCTTGGAGCCAGCTCCTTTATACTATCAGGCCCATAGGATGGATTCTCTTCCATATCGACGTAGATGTAATCATTGCCCAGGGCTTCCATTTTTATGAACTTCATTTTTTTACTCTTTACCTTTATATTTTTCAGAGCTAAATTCTAGCTGTTTTTACGGAGGAATTAAAGATGAAAATAGAACTTCGTACCCCAACACCCAAAGAAGTGTCCATGATGAACTTCTCAACCTGGGATACCTGGGAATGCACCGTAAGCAAGTTCCCATGGTCCTATGATGCCACAGAGACCTGCTACATCCTAGAAGGCCAGGCTATCGTTGAAGGTAATGGGCAAAAAGTGGAGTTCAAGAAAGGCGACATCGTGGTCTTCCCCAAGGGCCTTTCATGCACCTGGAACGTACTAAAACCCATAAAAAAGTACTACTGGTTTGATTGTTGATGGACCAGCAAAGCGAAAATTTTATTTTCTGTCCTTCCTGCGAGCACAAACAAAGCTCTGTCAACCTTGAGTGCGAGGCCTGCGGATTGATCTTCTCAAAATACCTAAAATACACTCCCATAAAGGCTTTTCTTAATAAGTTCATGTCCCCCAAAGAGATAATGCAGATAAGAAAGGCAGAGGAAAGGTTCACTAAGGTCCAAAATGACAGGCAGTCAAAGACCGAGCTGATAATAAGGTGTCAAAAAGAAAGGCTGCTAGACCTTGCCTCTTACCATACGCGAAGAGAAAACGACAATGACAGCATGGACCTGATAAAAAAACTAAGTTCTTCGCTTTATATAGATAATGAAAAAGGAAAAAGCGTTTGGACTCCGTCGCTGATCATGTCCTCAATAATACTCGTGATATTAGCTGCACTAACACTCATACTAAGAAGCTATATCTAGTTCCTGATACTGAACTCTATCTCACCCTTAAAGATATCCACTCCCATTACGATAACATTTATCTTGTCCCCAAGCTTGAACCTCGGTTTTGGCCCCTTCGAGAAAACGGCCATCTTGCTCCTATCAAAGATGAAACGTTCATAACCAAGGCTTGAGAACGGTAGGAACCCTTCAATGAATACCTCGCTGAGCTCAATGAACATGCCGTTGTCATTTATACCGCTAACTTCTCCCTGGAAGCTCTTCCCAATTTTATCCTCCATGAACCTTGCCTGTTTTATCTTGGTTATGCTCCTCTCTGCTTCCATGGCCTTTATTTCGCCTTCGCTGCAGCGTTCACAGATCGCTTTAAGGTCCTCTTCCTTGTACTTTGTCCCCTTGATGATCCTGTGGGCCATAAGGTCGGGATAACGCCTTATTGGCGAGGTAAAATGGGAATAGTCCTTGAGCGCTAGGGCAAAATGTCCCAGTTCTTTTGAATTGGAATAGGATGCTTTCTTAAGACTCCTTAACAGCGCCCTATTAAGCAATGACCTTGCTGGATGCTTCTCTATCTTTTTCAGATAATTTGAAAGTTGTCTTGCAGTGTTCCAGGACGGGTCAAAGTGTACCTTGTATTCTCCCGCAAGATCTGAGTACTCCTTGAGCTTTTCAAGGCTGGGAACCTCGTGCACCCTAAAGACCCCAAGCCCCTTTGACTTCATAAGCCTTGCTGACTGGATGTTTGCGGCGATCATGAATTCCTCTATCAAAGAATGCGAGGGATATACGGGCCTTTTTTTAACGCCTATTATATTACCCTTGTCGTTTATGTCGAATATCGGTTCAGGGATATCAAGGAACACCGTGCCTCTATTAAAACTTTTCTTCCTTAAGAGCATATACAGCTCATACATCGCTTCCATACGGGGATCTTTCTTGTCTATCATCTCTTGAGCGTCCTCGTAGGTAAGCCTTGCTGAACTTTTTATGACCGACGGATATATTCTGCTCTTTATCACTGAGCCCTTGCTGTCATGAAGTATCTCTGCGGTCATTGTGTACCTGTACCTTGCAGGTTTTAAACAGCAGACCTCGTTAGAAAGACCGTGTGGCAGCATGGGTATGGCCGTATCTGGGAAATAAACACTGGTAGTACGTTCCATGGCTTCGTTGTCTATCTGGGTCCCTGGCAGCACGTAGTGTGAAACGTCAGCTATTGAAACGAAGAGCTTGAATTTATCTCCCTCTTTCTCGCAGTAAACCGCATCATCAAAATCCTTAGCATCAGCACCGTCGATAGTGACTATCCCAAGCTTGGTAAGGTTCTTTCTTTTGATGCCTTTTTCATCAGTTATGAACTCACCATTGTAGTCTTTTTCATCCTGAGAAGGCTCTTTTATACTTTGAGCTTCAGACTCAACAGCGTCAGAAAATTCGTCCCTGAGCTTATATTCCTTTATAACTATATAGGAATCCTGATCGACTATTTTTACTACTTCACCGTAAGGAAGGGTCCTTTGTGAAGGCCATTTCTTTATTTCTGCCTCAACCCAGTCTCCCTTTCTTGCCCTGTTCAAACGGCCGTGCTGTACCATCATTACGTCGCCTGTGGCCCTTGCCTCAACCGCTAGGGAGCCCTGATAGTCTATTACTCTGCCTATTATCTTTGAGTCCCTTCTTGAGATGAACTCAACGAACTTTCCGCTGACTTTGCCGCCTCGTTCCCTCTTCTTCTCCACACGGATGATATCGCCATGCATGATACCGCTCCAATGGACCTCGTGCCTGTCAATGAAAACGTCGCTGTCCTCTTCGGGCGATATGACAAAACCAAAACCCTGCTGGGTCTTCACGAATTTACCCACAACAGTGTGTTTTATATCTTTTTTGGGGCGTGGAGCGGCCTTTGGCTTTCTTTCCTTTTCCTCAACAAAAATATAAAGGCCTTTCTCCGTCTTTTTAACAGCGCCCGTATTTATCAGCGACTGCATGTGTGGAAGGAGCTTTTTCCTTGGACGGGTGCTTATCTTGAATATCTTTACAAGCTCGTCAAAACTGAATTCATGTTTTGGGTTAGATTCAAGAACGCTCAGGATATCCTGTTTTTTCACGCTCATTATTTTAGTTCCAGCATGTTGAACACAGCTCTTTTTGCGCTCTCTATAACGTCCCTGGGGATCTCAACGCTGTAACGCATAAGTTCCAAAGAGCTAAGTACACTCTCCACTGTTGTTTTTTTCATGTTCAGGCAAACTGCCCTATCAAGCGCATAGAATTTCTTGTTAGGATATTTCTTTTTCAAAGGATGGAGTATTCCCTGCTCAGTTATCACTATGAACTCATCGTGACTAAGTTCACCGGCTTTTTTTATCATCCCGCTGGTCGAGAGTATGTGATCGGCATGTTTAAGGACATGCTCACTGCATTCAGGATGTGCGAAAGTTACTGCCTTTGGGTATTTTTTCTTAAGCTCTAACACCTCTTCTTCCATTATCTGTGAGTGAACATAGCAGTGGCCCTGCCATATCACCATGTTCTTCCTGTTCAGCGTCCTTTGTACATAAGAGCCAAGATTAGTATCTGGAACAAATATCACACCATGTGAGTCCGGTATTGATGAGACCACCTTAACGGCATTTGAAGAGGTACAGCATATATCGCTGAGCGCCTTTACCTCTGCCGTGCTGTTAACGTAAGTAACGACCTTATACGTCGGATATTTGAACTTAAGTTCCCTCAGTTCGTCAGCAGTTATCATCTCTGCCATAGGACACCCAGCCCCCGCTTCTGCAAGCAGGACTGTCTTTTGAGGGGATATTATCTTTGCCGTTTCTGCCATGAAGCGGACACCGCAAAAAACTATCACATCAGCGCTGTTATCCTTTGCCCTCATTGAAAGCTCAAGGCTGTCACCCACAAAGTCCGCAAGGTCCTGGACCTCTGGTCTTTGATAGGTATGAGCAAGAATTATGGCATTGTTCTTTGCCTTAAGTTCTTTTATCTTTTCAGCAACTTTATCCATTAAGATAACTAGACTACAACACCGGGCTTTTTTCAAGTATAAATAAAATGGTGCGCCTGGCGGGATTCGAACCTGCCACCTTCAGCTCCGGAGGCTGACGCTCTATCCAATTGAGCTACAGGCGCGTCAAGCTACTACTTGGTCACATTAGGATTTGCAGCACTAGCGGCCGCTTTCATCAAATACTGGCCAACTTTCTTGACCTCTTCCTTGTCGGTATCTGAATCAGTTATCAAGAAGAACTCTGTATCATCGGCAAAAGTATTATTGCCCAGCCTCACACAAAGGTTTGTCCCTTTATTGGTATCAATAACACCTTTCTTATTACATTTAGTTACGTCTATAGAGGCTATGCAAGAACCAACCGCATCTTTGCAAACGCTAGTCCTTGTATACTGACCATCCACATAACGCTGTGTGAAGATCTGAAAACCTGTATTTGCCTCTTCCCAGTAAGGAGTACCTGCGTCAGTGCCGCCGACATATCCAAGCTTAACTGTGGCAGGAAGAGGTATCTCTAAGTTCTCAACAATGAATTTCAATCCATAGCTGACGGTCACAAGTTCTTCATTCTCGCTAGTCTTGGTCTTTTTTTCGTGTTTTACGATTGCAAGTCTTACCATGTCCCTTAGGGCCGCTCTAGCGCCGCCTTTGTATAGGCATGTTATCTCTTGACTGCGCATAGACGCTGAACAGGATATGTTAGAGGCTTTCAATCCGGAGTACGTTGCAGGGTTGAAATTAGATATGGAACAGCCTGTTTTTTTATCACAATAGAGCTTAGCCAGAAAATCCTTGCTGAAAACATTTGTAAGATAGGTCAAAAAATCTAAACAGGCTGCCGAGCCGATAAAGTTGCTGGAATTGACCTCCAAAACATGCTTGGCACAAGCCTGACTACCAGTTATGAACATCTGTTTATTATCGCTTCCTTGCTGATATATACCCATGGAATATAGCTTGAAGGTCCTCGCCATCTTGTTGGTAGTCGTAAATTCTCCCATTCCTTCGGGTTCTACAACACCATAATAAGTCTTGTTCAAACTTGGTTTATCTAAATTTATGGGTTTATCATCTGCGTACAGATTAAATGATAGGATCATAGATAAGATAACGCTAATAAACATAAAAAGCCCTCCTGTATTGGATCTAGGCGCATTCTAACAAAAGCTGGGTTAAAGGTCAATTAAGGATGGCAGTTACAGGTTGAAATACTGCTTGCACTCTGTCCGGTTTATACCAAAGCTTGTGCCTTTCATGCAGTCAGGTTCTATTATATTGTATAGAGGCTGTCTCAGGGCTTCTGGGTCCTTGTTGTTCTTGCAAAAATCCACTGCCACATCACACATATTGGCTTTTTTTGCAAGATCCGAGCGCACCTCTTCAACGAATGAAACCAGTTTAACATAGAGGATGTTAGCACAAGGATCTTCTTCTGAATAAAGTTCGTTAAGCCTTTTTTGGAAATTATCCTTATTGCCGGCGAGGAAACTATCGAATTGTCCTATTTCTTCAGGTGTACAGACATACGCTTGTAAAAGTATCGGGGCCAAAAAGAGAACTAAACCAACGAGAGCCTTCTTCATCGAGCCTCCTATTCCCTAGTCTTAAGGTATATCATACAATTTCTGTGCCATTAAAAATAGGCATATAATCCAAGAACTTAGCACAAAAAGCTAAATTAGGCCACTGTCTAAATGTCCAAACTTTACACAGCCAAATGTGTAATGTATTAAGTTATGAAATGCCGAGTAAAGATCACATAAAGAAAGTATTCAAGGGACTGGAAGGGTCCATAAGCTTTGAACCAATAATAAACAAACTGGCAAGAAAAAAAGCCCCGGCTTTTGAGATACTGATAGCGACGATGATGAGCGCACGCACCAAGGACGAAGTAACAGAACAGGCGGCAAAGCGTCTTTTCAGCGAGTATAAAACCCCCAAGGACATGTCCGCGGCAGACACGAAGAAACTTGAAAGGCTGATATATCCCGTCGGTTTTTACAAGACCAAGGCAAAGAACATAGTCAAAATAAGCAAGGCCCTCTTAAAGGATTTTAACGGCAAGGTGCCAAGCACCGTCGATGAATTAACAGAACTTCCTGGTGTAGGTCTAAAGACAGCGGCCCTAGTAATGGCAGAAGGCTTTGGAAAGGATGAGATCTGTGTTGATACCCACGTCCACAGGATATCCAACAGGCTCGGCTTTACAGCGACTAA
>JAKLHL010000070.1 GCA_022710165.1 Bdellovibrionales bacterium
ATCAGAACTTCTTAAATCCGTCGATGAATTTGGGCTGCCGGTAGTAATAAAGATGGACGGGCTTTTTGCA
Organism: Bdellovibrionales bacterium; assembly: GCA_022710165.1. Lineage (GTDB taxonomy): Bacteria > Bdellovibrionota > JAFGOL01 > JAFGOL01 > JAFGOL01 > JAKLHL01. Next base: position 71 of record JAKLHL010000070.1, read on the forward strand.
GGTAAGGGAGTTTTCATCTGCAAGGATATGACTGAGGTCAACTCTGCGGCAGAAGCTGTTTATGGCACTGTCTCAGGCGAGACCGTAGTAGTAGAAGAGTTCCTGGTCGGAGAAGAAGCAAGTTACATGGTATTTACCGACGGAGATACTTTCATACCTTTAGCCACCTCACGTGACCACAAGAAAATATATGAGGGAGAGAAAGGACCTAATACCGGAGGCATGGGCGCGGTAAGTCCAGCCCCTATAGGTAAAGAGGTCGAAGAGACCGTTAAGGCTTTCGTTATAGAGCCGCTGTTGAAAGGGATGAGAGAAGAGAACCTTAAATACAACGGCGTGATATATGCAGGGCTTATGGTGCTTCCCGACGGAAGAGTAAGGGTGCTGGAGTTCAATGCAAGACTTGGAGATCCAGAAACACAGTCGATACTTTTTAGGATGGAATCAGACATAATGGATATATTGGAACCGCTCGGGAAATACAGAAAGCTCCCAAAGAACTACAATGTTAAATGGACCTCTCAGGTCGCATGCTGTGTAGTTATGGCGGAGCAGGGGTATCCGAACGATTACAGGACCGGCGCAGAGATACCAGCCCTAAGCAAGGACATAAGTTTCTCAAAAGGTGAGTTCATCTTTCATGCGGGTACTGCAGGAAAGGATGGAAAGTACGTCGTTAACGGAGGCAGGGTGCTTGGTATCACAGCCCTTGGCTCAGACATAAACGAGGCCCGCAGCAGAGCTTATTCTATCGCTGAGAAAGTACAGTGGCCTACTGCATATTACAGAAAAGATATAGGAATATGGAGCTAATGGAGGGACGATGGACGTTCTAATACTTCTTGGAAGCAGCTCTGACCTTGAGACAGCAAAAGGCTGTGTTGATACATTGAAAGATTTCAAAATAGGGCACAAACTAGTGATAGCTTCGGCGCACAGAACGCCAGAACTTGTCGATCAGCACATCGCTGAAGCAGAAAAAACAGGCACCAAGGTCATTATAGCCATGGCAGGCATGGCCGCACATCTGCCAGGGGTAGTAGCTTCAAAGACGCTGATACCGGTAATAGGGGTGCCTTTGAGTTCCAAGAACACAGGCGGACTTGACGCACTTTATTCCATAGTGCAGATGCCTTCGGGTTATCCTGTAGCGACTGTGGCAATAGATGGTTCAAAGAACGCAGCTTTATTGGCTGTACAGATATTGGCAAGCCATGACACAGCTCTTAAGAAAGCCTTAATAGATTACAGATCTAAAATGAAAGACGCTGTAAGCAAGGCTAACAAGGACCTTTGATGCCTTCAATAATAAAGAAATTCGAAGAATGCAGGGACATGATCGAAAAAGGCTGGATACTTGCATATCCAACAGAGACTACCTACGGCCTCGGAGTGAATCCTTTTAATCAAGAAGCTGTAAGTTTTCTTAATACTGTAAAGAAAAGATCAATGGGTAAACCTTACCTTATGCTGGTAAAGGACATCAATATGCTTGAGCATTATGCAGAGCTGGACAAGCATGTACTCGGGCTTATGGAAACTCTCTGGCCCGGGCCTGTAAGCGTTGTGCTTAAAGCAAAGAATAAACTTCCGGAATGGATGGCTGATAAACACGGCCATGCATGCTTTCGTGTTTCATCGTCTAAATTTGCATCAAAACTTTTCGAGTATATTGACCGTCCCATAGTTTCAACTAGTGCTAACCCAGAGACTTTTCCTATAGCAAAGACCATGGAAGAGGTGATAGCTTACTTTCAGTCTCAGGAACGTATGGCGGTAATGCCAGACTTGTTCGAGGATGCCAAGGGATCTTTGCCGAGCACCATAATAGATCTTACCAAACAGCCTCCAAAGATATTAAGAAAGGGTGCCTTTAACATAGTTTTCTAAGGCGGTTAAAGAAATGGAAAAGATAAAACAAAAATTAAGGGCTTTTAAGAACAGTCCTTGGATATTCACTACATATTTTGCAGAAGGTTATCCATTTTCAGTCGCTGGGGATCTTGCCAATACATATTTCGTGGCATTGGGAATGAAGCTTGAGACTTTCGGTCTTACATCCATCTTCAATTTTGCATGGTCGCTCAAATTCTTGTGGGCTCCTTTAATAGATATATTCAAAACGAGAAGGTTCTGGATACTTCTTACAGAAGGCTTGCTTTCTTTTGTGAGCATCTTTTTGGCTATTAATACTTTTTCTGTTTCACCGATATATAACGCCGTAATATTGTTCGCTATGATGGCCATACTTAGCGCTACGCATGACATAGCCATAGATGGATATTACCTTGAGCAGCTGAACGAGACTGAACAGCGTTTTTACAGCGGGTTCAGGGTGATGGCTTACAGGATAGCGATGCTTTTTGTGAGCGCGGTACTTGTTGGTATCGCCGGAGTATGGGGCTGGAGCCTGTCTTTTGGCATAACGGCTGTAATAATGACCTCGATATTCATTACACATGCCTTGATATTGCCGGCTCCAAAGTCAGACAAGACTGAGTTCAAGAAACACTCAGTGCTTACTAATTTCGGCAAGGCCTTTCTTAGTTATCTTGAACAGGACAAAATAATCATAATACTCTCATTCATCGTCGTATATAAGATCGGCGACAGCATGATGCTTAAGATGGCAAAACCATTCTTGATGAGGGAACTTGGAATAACCGTAGCGCAGATGGCCTTGATATCAGGCACCATAGGAAAGGTTTGTTCGATAGTCGGCGCCATACTTGGCGGGATGTTCATAGCAAAGATAGGGCTTAGAAAGGGTCTGTGGATATTGACGGTGGTACAGAGCTTTGCAGTTGTAGCCTACGTACTGCTGGCTGTCTTTAAGCCAGGCATATACTGGGTAGCTGTAGTTCATGCCTTTGAGATGACCTCTACCAGCCTTTCTAGCGTGGCACTGATAAACTATTTGATGTTCACATGTAACAAGGATTATAAGGCCTCACACTATGCGATAGCGTCTGGGTTGATAACCCTTGGCGGCAGTGTTGCCTCCATGATGAGTGGTTATCTGGCAAGCAGCGTAGGGTATGTTAATTTCTTTATTATAAGTTTTGCAGCATGTCTGCCAGGTATGGCTCTAATGCTGTTCCTTCCTTTTAACAAGGACCATAGATAATTATCCAGTTATTTATTATAGGGACGCTATTAAGGATTTTAATATCTTGTCCAGGCTTGCTTGCATTTTCTTGGCGACTATCTTGACCTCTTCATGTGATAATTTTCTGCCCTTTATCACTCCAGTCCCGTAGTTAGTTATTGTTGATATACAAGCTGTATCTACATCCAGCTGTCTTAGGGCAAGCACCTCTGCAACAGTGCTCATGCCTACGGCGTCAGCACCATGTTTATTTAGCATCCTTACCTCGGCTGCTGTTTCATATTGAGGTCCTGTCATCCATGCATAAACACCCTCGGTCATCTTTACTTTATGCTTTTTTGCTATGGACTTTATCTTGCTCCTTAGTTTCAAGGAGTATGGTTCAGATACATCAACGAAGGTGGTCCCGAGCGACCTTGCCTCGTCAGAAGAAAGAGGTGTTAGGGCCGTCACATTTATGTGGTCCTTTAATAAGAGCATATCGCCTGGTTTATGCTTAAGGCTGGTGCTGCCAGCAGCGTTAGTTAGGACTGCGTTCTTTACCCCGCAAAGCACAAGGGCTCTAAGCAGTCTTACGGTGTCATCAGGGTGATTCCCCTCGTATACGTGGAACCTTCCCCTCATTACAGCCACGGTCTTTTTCTGGTACCTTATTATATCAAGCACACCTTGATGCCCGCTTACTGTCGGTTTAGGTACGTTAGGTATCTTTGAATATGGAATCTTTTTTAGCGAGTCTACGTCTGAGAGTATACCGCTAAGGCCGGACCCGAGTATAATGACAGCCTCAGGCTCTAAGCCTTTAAGTCTCTTGGCTAGGTAATTGTAGGTCTTTTTTAACTTATTTTTCGCCATGTTTTAGCTTCAGGGCGTCTATGAGTTTGTCTGGTTCTTTTGTAGCCAGAGTTCTAAGGAACATTATCCTTTTGTTGTAGGAAACAGCCATGTCCTGGAAAAAGTCCTTTTTCCTGAAACTCAAAGGTGAAACTATTGATTCAAGCGACAGCGACCTTAAGTAGAGGTTCATTCTGTATATAGGACCAGCTATCTTGTGAGAGAAGAGAGTGCCGGAAACGAATATTATTATGAAAACAAAGATCGCGGCAACAGGGAAGTAAACGTTCATCATGTCATACCTGTTGTCAGCTATGAACTTGAAGTAAACGTGGCCTGCAGGGAAACCCGATTTTAGACCCAGCTGTACCAGTTCATCAAAGAAGAAGAGCAACATGCCGTAGAAGATCGCTATTGTTATTAGCGCTATGGTCGCAGTGTATATTATGAACTTTATTTGAAAGTCCTTGTTTATTAAATAAATGCGCCTTTTATAGGTTGGTTTCATTTGTTTCCCCCTCCCTTTAGTCCCGTGATAAAGTCTACAACAATTTTTATATTCCCGCAAAGCAAAAAGCGTAGTATTCCATATTGATCGTAGGAGGTTCTTATGCCAGCAAACATAAAAAGAATAGGACTAATAACCAGTGGAGGAGACTGTGGCGGGCTTAATGCTGTCATAAAGGGCGCAGCCCAGATGGCTTTCAGCATGGGAATAGATATGAAGGTAATACCTAACGGGTATGCTTCTTTATATAACTTAGTCGATATAAAAGAGCTCATAACTTTGACACCAGAAAGACTTGATGATTTCAGTTCTGATATAGCCGGTTCAGAGGCTGGGCACTCAAGGGTTAAGATAAGCAAGATAAAGGACCCTGCAAAGTTCGAAAGGATAAAAAAGGGTCTTGCTAAGCATGGTATTGACGCCCTCATTATCAGCGGCGGTGATGACACAGGAAGTGTCATGGTCGACCTTAGTGAACAGGGTATAAAGTGCATACATGCACCAAAGACCATGGACCTTGACCTCCAAACATACAGCGTCGGTGGAGATTCAACTATAAACAGGATAGCCCGTTTTGCGAGCGACCTTAAGACCACCGGAAGGACGCACAACAGGGGTATAGTGATGGAAGTGTTCGGGCGTTATGCCGGCCACACAGCGTTCAGGGGCGGTATAGCTGCAGATGCAGACTGCATCTTGATACCCGAAATCCCAGTCGATTTTGACGTGGTCTATGCACACTACAAGAAAGTCTTTATGAGCAGGGTAAGACACAGCGACGTTAAGGCCGGGACTTATCTTATAATAGTCGCAGAAGGTATAAAGGACTCTAAAGAGAACACCATCACTGATGATTCATCCGGTGTTGATGCTTTTGGTCATAAGAAGCTCAGCGGTGCCGCAAAATATGTTAGAAAGACACTTGAGACCAAAATGCATAACGATCCGGAGATAGCTTCTTTTATGAAAGAGACTGGTATGTATATAGAGGGAATGAACGAGCTCCCAGAGATAAGGGAAGTTAATCCAGGACACTTAGTACGCTGTGGGCAGACCTCTGCATACGATGTCAGCTTTGGGCGTTCTGTTGGCGGGGCCGCCGTGACCTTGCTCACTAGCGGTGTCAGCGGTGTTACAGTAGTCGGTGTAGATGGCCACAACGTTACATATATGCCTTCAAAACAGGCCATCGTACAGCGTCATGTGGACCTTGACGAGATAGCCCTTTACGAGACTATGGGCATATGCTTTGGAAGGAAACCAATAAGGTTCGAACCAAAACTCATAGAAGTTAACATGGATAGTGTTAATAACGTCGGTAAGAAAATAAAAAGGATCTATTGATCAGAAGAAGTGAAGAGATGGGGTGAGTGACGGGGATCGAACCCGCGACGGCCGGAACCACAATCCGGTGCTCTACCAGCTGAACTACACTCACCGCCCATTGCTTCTTATTGGTACGCCCGGCAGGACTCGAACCTGCGACCTACGGATTAGAAATCCGTTGCTCTATCCAGCTGAGCTACGGACGCACTCGTATCAAAGCACGCAAACTTATACGATAACTGCAAAATCCTTGCAATATCTTTTTGGAAGCCCTCTTACCAGCCTAGTACATAGCCGAACATCAAAGGCGCCACTATTGTAGCATCCGATTCTATAACGAACATAGGGGTGTTAACTCCAAGCTTGCCCCATGTGATCTTCTCGTTAGGGGTTGCGCCCGAGTATGAACCATATGATGTTGTAGAGTCGCTTATCTGGCAGAAATATCCCCACAATGGGACTTCAACGCCCATGTCCTGATGCATCATTGGGACTACGCATATTGGGAAATCCCCTGCTATGCCTCCGCCTATCTGATAGAAACCTATGCTGCTCTTTGTAGCGGTCTCTTTGTACCAGTTAGCGAGGCTGGTCATGTAGTGTATGCCGGTTTTTACTGTCTCTACTTTCTTCACTTCACCTTTAAGTATGGCGCCAGCGAACATGTTCCCTGTGGTCGAATCTTCCCATCCAGGTACGAATATTGGGAGGTTCTTTTCTGCAGCAGCTACCAGCCAGGAGCTCTTTTCGTCCTTTTGATAGTACTTCTTAAGTGAACCGTTCTTTATGAGCGTGGTGTAGTACTCATGGGCAAGCATGCTTTTGCCGGAAGTATCATTCGCTATCCAAAGGTCCTTTAAAGCCCTTTCAAGACGGCGCATAGCTTCTTCTTCAGGTATACAGGTGTCTGTGACCCTGTTGCAGTGCTTTTTATAAAGCTCATAGTCATCCTGCTTTGTAAGATATCTGTAGTTAGGTATCCTTATATAATGTTCACAGGCAACAAGATGGAAAAGGTCTTCTTCCAAATTAGCCGCTGTACAGCAGATGGCGTGGACCTTGTCGTTCCTTATCATCTCTGCCAGGGATATGCCGAGCTCTGCAGAAGACATCGCACCTGCTAGTGTCACGAACATCTTTCCGCCTTTCTCGACGTGATCTTTGTAAGCTACGGAGGCATCTTTTAATGCAGCAGCGTTAAAGTGCCTGTAGTGTTGATCTATGAACTTTGTTATTGGACCCATTTTCATTTACTCCTTTTGTTATATTTTTTATTAATTGCCAGAGACTCTCTCCAGGAATTTCATTATCTGTGGTGAGTATTTAACTACAAGACCTGCGAAAACTACTGACACCATTGACATGAACTTTATAAGTATGTTCAAAGAAGGTCCTGATGTATCCTTGAAAGGATCACCGACGGTATCACCAACTACTGCAGCCTTGTGGGCACTGCTTCCTTTTCCGCCGTGCTTTCCTCCCTCAATGTGCTTTTTAGCATTGTCCCATGTTCCGCCTGCATTGGCCATCATTACAGCAAGTATGAAACCGGTCGAGAGTGCTCCAGCCAAAAGACCAAGTACGCCTGCGACTCCAAATAATAGACCCGTTACCACAGGAGCTATAAGGGTTATCAGAGAAGGAAGCACCATCTCTTTTTGTGCGCTTCTTGTTGATATGTCTACACACTTTGCATAATCTGGTTTTGCTTTTCCTTCCATTATG
>JAKLHL010000071.1 GCA_022710165.1 Bdellovibrionales bacterium
TCCCATATAAAGCTTGATGGCACACTGTACAAGGCCTTGCCGTTAGAGACCTTAGGCTGTTTAAGGAATTTATAATAGTTCTTCTGCTCGAATTTGAACTCAAAGCCCTTACCGCCAGAGAGTTTGTCTATTATAAGATCGCCATTCAAATTAGCGTAAGCACACAGCGGCAATAAAAGCAGCGTTAGTATTATCTTCAAAGCACATCCCTCTTCCCTGATCCTTGTTCTGTAGATACGACACCGTTCTTTTCCATCAACTCAACTATGCGGGCCGCCCTGTTATATCCTATCTTAAGTCTTCTCTGAACATACGATATAGAGGCCTTTCTTGTTTCCTGTACTATGCGAACAGCCTCGTCGTAAAGTTCATCCTCTTCGTCGCTATCGTCCATGATGTCCTTTTTATCCTCAAAAACTATATCCTCTTTGTAATTAGGTGCACCCTGTGATTTAACAAAATCCACGACCTTACCAACTTCCTCATCGCTAACAAAAGCGCCGTGGAGCCTTTCCATATTAGGCGAGCCTGGAGGCAGGAACAGCATATCACCATTTCCTATGAGCTTATCAGCGCCCATGGTATCCAGGATAGTCCTTGAATCTATCTTTGAAGCGACCTTAAATGCTATCCTTGCAGGGAAGTTAGCTTTTATGAGACCGGTTATAACGTCAACCGATGGTCTTTGAGTGGCGAGTACAAGATGTATGCCTGCAGCGCGTGCCATCTGGGCAAGCCTTGTCAGAGAGGCCTCAACATCCTTAGAACTTACCATCATAAGGTCTGCAAGCTCATCAACGACGATTATTATATAAGGCAAAGGCTCATCTGCCGTTGCGTTATAAGAGCTAATGCTTTTTGCACCCTTTTCTGAGAGCATCGCATACCTTGACATCATTTCACGCACAGCCCATTTAAGTGCCTGAGAAGCCTTGCCAGCTTCTGTAACTACTGGATGAAGAAGATGAGGTATGCCTTCATATATTGAAAGCTCCAGCATCTTTGGGTCCACCATTATCATCCTTACTTCCTGAGGAGAGAATTTGTAAAGTATGGAGCATATCAGCGAGTTTATGAAAACTGATTTTCCAGAGCCTGTGGAACCTGCAACAAGAAGGTGAGGCATCTTTGAAAGATCGGTCATGTAAGGATTGCCCACTGTATCCTTTCCAACTGCTATAGGTATCTTTTTATCGCTGTTCCTAAAAGTCGTTGAATCTATAAGTTCCCTTATGTAGACGTTGTCGCGCACTTTGTTAGGGACCTCTATGCCTATGACCGACTTACCAGGTATCGGCGCTATGACCCTAAGGCTCCCACAGCCAAGAGCAAGTGCAAGATCATCACTAAGGTTGGCTACTTTGTTTATCTTAACCCCGGGTGCAGGCTTGAACTCATACATCGTTATTACAGGCCCGGGCGAAACCTCTGCGACCTTGCCGTCAACACCAAAATCCTTAAGCCTTGCCTCGAGCGCTTTAGCTATGGATTCAAGTTCACTATGGTCGCTGGTGTTCTTGGACCTCGGAGGTTTGTTCAAAAGCTCTACGCTAGGCAGTTTGTATTTTCCTTTTTTTACCTTGCTGGCAACAAAGGCGTCTTCTGCCTCTTCATCTTCAATATCATCATCGTCATAATCTGTGGTCGCAGGTACTAAAGGTTTTTGTTTTACTTTAAGTGTATCTTCCTGTTTCACTACAGTGCTTTCTTCTCTCTTAAGTATCGGCTCCTTTTGCATCTTGGAATATATCCACGACGCTAGCTTTGCCAGCCACTTGTACAGGAACTTAAACACAACGCTTAAGACCTTATAGAGCCAGAAAGCAAAAACGGCCATCCCAGAGGCAAAAGAATAATTTGCAAGATAGAACAGCAACAGTAAAGACGCTGTAATGAACAAAACACCCGTACCAACACTGCTTAAATATGGTTCTACAAGCCCGAACAGGTTCCTGCCAACAAATCCACCCGCGCTAAAAACATTACCGCCGTAAGTCACCTCACCGGCGATAGTTTCAAGTGATATGGATAAACATATCATCAGCCCCAAGAAAGCAAGAGCCCTTGGAAGGCTGAACCAGCCGTTCTTTCCAGAACGGTAGAAGATGAATATCGCCGTAAAAAGGAACGCAACCGGCAGTGCCAAAGAGGAAAGCCCAAAAAGCTGGATCAAAAGGTCCGAGCTATAGGAACCCAAAAGTCCTGCAAGGTTGTTTGCCCTTTCCGTTGCCATTGTAACAGCAGTGTTGAGCGAAGGATCTGACGCTGAATAAGAGTATATAGAAAGCCCTGCAAATACTGCCAAAACAAAGAAAACTACTCCGGCTATATCTTTACGGGAGAATTCCATTTATGACCCCTTTTTCATGAACGCATTCAAAAAATCCAAAGGCACAGGGAATATCGTTGTTGTGTTATTCTCTACAGCTATTTCTGAAAGTGTGTGTAGATATCTTAACTGTATAGCCACAGGCTGTTTAGCTATTATCGATGCTGCCTCTGTAAGTTTTTCTGAAGCCAGCAACTCAGCCTCAGCGCCTATTATCTTGGCCCTCTTTTCTCTTTCAGCCTCGGCCTGTCTAGCCATCGCCCTTTGCATTTCTTTTGGAAGGTCTATGTGCTTAACTTCAACGTTGGATATCTTTATGCCCCATGAATCTGTGTGCTGGTCGAGTATGGACTGTAAATGCTCGTTTATCTTTTCACGAGAAGACAAAAGCTCATCAAGCTCAGATTGTCCAAGTACAGACCTTAGCGTCGTTTGTGAAAGCTGTGATGTGGCATAAAGATAATCCTCTACTTCCACCACGGCCTTTTTTGGGTCCATTACCCTAAAGTAAATAACTGCGTTAACTTTCATAGAGATGTTGTCCTTAGAGATAACATCCTGTGGAGGCACATCAAGGACGACGGTCCTTAGACTCACCCTGACCATCCTGTCTATAAAAGGTATAACGTATATTATCCCAGGGCCCTTTGCCGCAATAAGCCTGCCGAGCCTAAAGATAACACCTCTTTCATACTCATTTAGTATCTTTATTCCCGAAAGAATGAAAAGACCCACTATTACAATTAAAGTCGTTAAAACGAACATAACAATATCCTCCTTTTTTTATTCTTTCCTGACCAAGAACGTCATTCCATCTGCGTCCTTGATGGTGACCTCGTCCCCTGCAGATATATCCTGTTTTTTATCCAATGCTTTAAAATGCCAAAGTTCGCCTCTTGTCTGAATGTTGCCATCACCCTTTTCTTTATTATAAGAAACCACCAGAGCCTTGGTGCCTATCATGCCCTCATAACCTGTTTGCACAGGTCTTTTCCTTACACTAAGAACATAATATCCAATAAGGACCACCGCCAGACCAAAAACAAGTCCGACAGTAATAAGAGTTGAGTACGACACAGAAACCTCCGTCTTTGATGGGTCTATAAGGAATATACCTCCCAGTATCAAAGATATAGTTCCCCCGCCCCCTAATATACCATGGGCTGTGACAAAAAACTCCATCCCAATAAGTATCAAACCCAGCACCAGGAATATTATCCCTGCCGTTGTTATGGGCAGCATCTGAAAAGACATCATAGAAAGTATGGCCGCCAGGCCACCAACAACACCAGGAAGTATAAGCCCTGGGTGTGAAAGTTCAAGATATATGCCAAGAGCGGCGAGCATCATTAAAAGATATGCAAGATTAGGATCGGCTACAAAGGTGAGTATCCTGAGCTTAAGGTTTGGCTTTAATTCTTCCACCACAGCGCCATTAAGTTCCAGGGTCTTTGAACTGCCGTCTATGAAACGGACCTTCATGCCGTTAGCTTTCTTTATCAGTTCATTTGAATCAGATACTATAAAATCAATGACCTTGTTCTTTAAGGCCGAATCAGCGGTAATAGAAACGCTTTTTCTTACGGAGTCTATTGCCCACTTAACATTCCTTCCTCTGGTCTTTGCTATACCTTCCACAAAGGCAGAAATGTCGTTAACTATCTTATCCATCAGAACGTCTTTGGTGCCCTCTTTTTCTTCTCCTCCGTTAGTACCTGAAGGTGAGAGCGATACAGGGTGCGCAGCTCCTATGTTGGTGCTTGGCGCCATCGCTGCAATATGAGAGGCCAAAGTTATCATTACCCCTGCGCTCCCGGCCCTTGCGCCCGGAGGTGTAACGTTAACGGCTATAGGGACCTTTGATGAAAGCATCTTTTGGACGACGTTCCTTGTGGTCTCCACAAGTCCGCCTGGGGTATCAAGTTCTATTATCAGGAGTTTAGCTCCGTCTTTTTCTGCCTTGTCTATGGAGTTTATTATGTGCTGTCCGCTTCCCGGATTTATAGAGGAACGTATCTTGATCAGATATATTTTATCTTGAGCCAGTGCACTTAAAGAAAAAAGCATCAAAACAGCATTAAGGATGTACTTTGTCATGCTCTACTCCCCAGTGTGTTTAGGTTTAAGTCCCAAAAGGGACATAACCTTTTTCATGTCCTCCCACACAAGCCCTTTATCTTTTGGATTCCTCAAAAGATAAGCTGGGTGAAATGTCGGCATAAGTTTTATACCATAATTCCAGTCATAAAACTCCCCTCTTACTAAAGATATCTTTATCTTTTTGTTAAAGAGGGTGCATGTGGCTGGAGAGCCCAAAGTAACTATAATCTTTGGTTTTATAACGGATATTTGCCCCATAAGATATGGTGCGCACTTTATTATTTCTTCATCAACGGGGGCACGGTTCCCTGGAGGACGGCATTTAACTATGTTCGCTATATATACGTCCTCTCTCTTTAAACCCATGGCCTCTATTATCTTGGTAAGAAGCTGGCCTGCCCTGCCAACAAAAGGACGTCCAGTTTTATCCTCGTCCTCTCCGGGGCCTTCGCCGATGAACATCAATTCAGCCTTGGGGTTACCCTCGCCAAACACTATGTTCGTCCTCATACCGCCCAGCTGACAACGCTCGCAGTTGCCAAGGTCCTTCTTTACGTCCTCAAGGTCGGTGTACTGCTTTAAATTACTATTGATATCAAGTTCGGGTATCAAAGACTTTGTGGCCGCTGCCTGCTCGGTCTTTTTGCTTGAAGTGCTTGGAGCTACGACGTTGATCCTTTTGACACCTCTGTCCTTTAGGTTCTTAAGACAGAATTCAACGGATCTTTTTAAGTCGCTGCTCACTTTATTTTAACCTTATGAATGGATTGTGCTTTTTTTCTCTTCCAACGGTCGTCATAGGACCGTGTCCGGGATACAGCATGCATGAGTCTCCCTTGGTGTACAACTGTTCTATGATGCTTTTTTCCAGGTCGTCAAAACTGCCGCCCGGAAGATCAGTTCGTCCCACACTGCCTGCAAAGATCAGGTCCCCTGTGAACATAACGTTAAGTTCCTTTATGTAAAAGCACACACTGCCAGGTGAATGCCCGGGGGTACTTATTATCTGTACGCTGTGACCACCGATATTCTTTTTACCCATGCTCATATTAAAGAACACAGGGGCTATCGGCGGAGCTGCTATGGTCAGACCAAAGACCTCTGCATGTTCAGTCGCGTTCTTGTAAAGAAAGTAATCCTCGTTATGAAGGAATAATTTTATGTCCTGATATTTATCCTTTAAATAAGTTGCTGCGCCAAGATGATCAAAATGCCCGTGGGTAAGCCATATTTCCGACGGGATCAGCCCCTTTGAACTCAGGGACTTGTCTATTTCTTCTCCGTCCTCTCCTGGATCTATGACCACACATTCCTTGCTGTGTTCATCGTAAAGTATATAGCAGTTAACGTCGAGAGGCCCTACCACCAATGTTTCAAATTTCATGTTGCTCCTCTAGCTGGACATGGAGTCAAAGAATTCCTGGTTGGTCTTTGAGCCCTTTATCTTGTCGAGCAGGAACTCCATAGCCTCGACGGTGTTCATTGGGCTTATTACCTTCCTCAGTATCCATACTCTTTGCAGAGTGAATGCGTCAAGCAGCAAGTCTTCTTTTCTTGTCCCGGATTTGTTCACGTCTATACATGGGAATATTCTCTTTTCCATCAGTTTTCTGTCTAGCTGTATCTCGCTGTTACCTGTGCCTTTGAATTCCTCGAATATTACTTCGTCCATTCTGGAACCGGTATCAACAAGCGCCGTAGCTATAATGGTCAAGCTTCCGCCTTCCTCTATATTCCTTGCGGCTCCAAAGAACCTTTTTGGTTTATGAAGAGCGTTGGCATCCACACCGCCGGAAAGTACTTTTCCAGAGGCAGGCACTACAGTGTTATAAGCTCTGGCAAGACGGGTTATGCTGTCCAAAAGTATAACTACATCCCTTTTATGCTCTACCAGCCTTTTTGCCTTTTCAATTACCATCTCAGCCACTTGAACGTGTCTGCTTGCAGGCTCGTCGAAAGTTGAACTTACGACTTCTCCATTTACGTTCCTCTGCATGTCTGTGACTTCTTCAGGTCTTTCATCTATCAAGAGGACTATAAGAACTACCTCTGGATTATTGTTGGTTATCGCATTAGCGATGTTCTGCAAAAGCACGGTCTTACCAGCCCTTGGAGGAGCCACTATCAAAGCTCTTTGTCCCTTTCCTATAGGGGTAAGCATGTCAACTATCCTTGTGGAAAGGTCGCCGTTCTTTGGCATCCAATTCATGTCGAACTTTTCCTCAGGATATAGCGGTGTAAGGTTGTCAAAAAGGATCTTGTCCTTTGCAACCTCTGGAGCTTCAAAATTTATAGTTTCAACTTTCAAAAGGGCAAAATACCTTTCACCTTCTTTTGGAGGACGAATGTTACCTGTTATTGTGTCTCCGGTCCTAAGATTGAACCTTCTTATCTGTGAAGGCGAAACATATATATCATCGGGACCAGGAAGATAACTGTAATCAGGGGACCTTATAAAGCCGAACCCGTCTGGCAATATTTCCAGAACACCGTCGGCATTAACCTGGCCGTCCTTGTCAGCATGGGCCTTGATTATCGCAAAGATAAGGTCCTGCCTTTTAAGTCCAGCAGGGTTCTCTACCTCATACTGTTTAGCAAGGTCGGTAAGTCCCTCTATTTTCATTTTTTTAAGATCGTGAAGACTAAGCGCAGACATAGTGCCGTTACCGTTAACGGTTTCATTCTCAGACATAGGATGCTCCTCTTTTATTTGTTGTTTCTTTTTAGGCATAAGGATTTCTTAGATTTTTTAACCCCGAAATATACTTAACTTTAACTATGTTTAAAATGGCAAGTCAAGGTTTTTTTGTTATAATCAATGGCGTGGAAAGCTACAGAAAACATCTGGAAAGAATAGACGGAGAGGTGCTTGCCATCCTGGTGACACAGCCAGCCGCACCGCTTGGGGGTATTGCCTCTGCGGTTGATTGGCGTCTTAATTCTTTGATCTCGCAGACCATAGCGCTTGATAAATTCAACGCCAACGCCGGCTCAATATTGCTCATTCCTTCCAACGGCAAAATTAAATCCAAATACGTTATGATGGTCGGCTATGGAAAGAATTTCAAGAACGAGCTA
>JAKLHL010000072.1 GCA_022710165.1 Bdellovibrionales bacterium
GTTAATGTCCTGATAAGAAAAGGTGAGTTCGTGGCAGTAACTGGCGACGGTGTCAACGACACCCCTGCCCTAAAAACAGCCAACATAGGTGTTGCTATGGGCTCCGGCACAGATGCCGCCAAAGAAGTCGGTTCAATGATAATTACTGACGACAAGTTCTCTTCCATCGTAGCTGGTGTAGAAGAAGGCCGTTTTGCCTACGACAACATAAGAAAAGTAATATACCTTCTGATATCAACTGGTATCGCCGGAATAATCTTCATAATACCGTCGGTGTTGATGGGACTCCCCCTGCCCTTGCTGCCTGTCCAGTTATTGTGGTTGAACCTTGTCACGAACGGCATTCAGGACGTTGCTCTTGCCTTTGAGGGTGGAGAAAAAGGTGCAATGAGACGTAAACCTAGGAACACAAAAGAAGGGATCTTTGATCCTCAGATGATAAAACAGACCATAGTATCGAGCCTGACAATAGCTATCGTTGTTTTTGTAACATGGTACTGGCTTATAGCTGTAAAACAGATGCCAGAATACTCTGCAAGGAACATGATCTTACTGTTAATGGTCCTATTCCAGAACATGCACATATTTAACTGCAGGTCAGAGGTAAGTTCAGCGTTCAAGGTGCCTTTAAGCAACAACTACCTTTTGATATTCGGGATCATGCTCGCTCAGGGCATCCATATAGTCAGTATGCACATCCCTCTTATGCAAAATACCTTAAAGCTAGAGCATGTAAGCATGTCCTCTTGGGCTACGATGCTTTCTCTGTCATTAACAATAATCCTAGTCATGGAAATATTCAAAATAGCCAGGAGAAAAAAAACATTATGACCTTTAAAAAACTTTATAGTCTTTTATTGTTGTCGTCCGTTTTGCTGATATCGGGGTGCAATAGCGATCAATCAAACTCAGATCAAACTACGCTAAAAGTCAAAAACAGCACTACACAAGACGTTGAGGTATGGCTTACACTTGGCAACGTCGAAGAATTCATCACCGACGTAGAGGGTATTTTTGGTATAACAACAAGCGGAGACCAGGGCAGCTTTATCCTAAAGGCAGGAGAAGAGATCGAATACACTTCAGAAAGAGGAATTTCTGGGAACATCTCTTTTGGTTCAGCACCTGAGAATTGCCCTACCACGGAATTCCCAAATGGATTTAACATATTCGAATTTTGTTTGAATAACTCTTCACAAGCAGGAGCACCTCAAGAGACCATCGATATAAGTGCAGTAGCAGGAGTACATTCTTTAATAAGGGCCACGACGTCTGGGGGCGGAACATGGAATGCAGGAACAGACTATCAAGGCATAAGCTCATTTGAGAACGGGGAGCTTTATACTAACACGGGACGCATAGGCGTGTTCCCATACGGCTGTGACAACTGTACTTCCATTGATCTACCTCCACCATGTGTGGCTCACCCAGCTTATGAAACACCACAGGCAGAACCGATCTGCAACATACAAAGGGACGCTGTAAATAGTGGCGGAACTATACTTGTAGAGTTCCTTGGTTTTACAATTTAAAGCTATATAAACTAAATATCACTGGCACTCAGAAACGCTGCCGTGAAATTCACCCGGGTTGCCTTCCTTGTTTATGAAAGTTCCAGCCACTGTGTCTCCAGTTATGGTCCCTTCACCCATACGGCCGGTATCATCTATCTCTGCCGTTATGCTATCGCCGGTCCTCTCGCCCTTTATAGTGCGGTACTCATGCCTTGATGAGTAATTTATCCTCACGCCAGAGACCTTGGTAGCTGTTACAACAATATTAAAAAGGCCTGTGCTTCCGCCGGAACCTCCTGTAAAGGTCCCACAAAAAACTTTTACGTCTGGGTTGTTGGTAAAGTTCAACCCTGCAAATCCGCCGCCTGTATCATCGTCGGTACCAGTATAGTCGCCATCCATCAAGTTGTTGTCCAAAGAACCTGTTAAAGAAAATCCATCATCACCTGTCAGATCAAGATCCCCCGTAGAACTGTCATAAGAACCAGTCAGAGTTATTGATCTTCCTCCTGCCAGATTAATGGTTCCAGTCGCTGTCATTCCGCTTGCCGCATCTGCAGAAACTTCTGTTGCAGAGACCACAGGAGTAATCGTTACACTTATAGTACCGGTCTGCTTGCCGGCTTCAGTATCGTTTGTGCCTGCTATAGTACCTTCAAAAGTCGTGGTAGTTGTAGGATAGGAACTGCCGTCATCGCCGCCACAGGATAGTACGCCCAAAAAAACCACAGTTGCGGATAGAATTAACACTATTTTCTTTTTCAATCTACACCTCCCCAAATATGGGACCTTGATAAATCTCTTTAAGTTTACGCCCATAAGAAGGCCAGTCAAGAAATGAGTATAAAATAGTTAGCGCAATCCCGTCATCGATGTATAATGAGCCAATAAACCAATACGGAGGGCGTTTAAATGACCTTGATAACTATTGAGAACCTAAGACAAATCTTCCTTTGGATGACCATAATCAACTTCGGGATCTTGATCTTCTATTTCATCCTTTTAGTATCAGCCAAGGGATTCATCTATAAGTTACACGGCAAGTGGTTCAACATAAAAAAGGAGAAGATGAGCTCAGCGTTATATAAAGTGATGGCATTCTACAAGATAGCCATAATCATTTTCAACCTGGTCCCATACATAGCTCTATCGATAATATTATGAAAAAATGGTACGAAGCACTATTTGAGAACTACGCCCTTAAATATGAGAGCGAACCCTTTACCCAGGGTACTATCGGTGAATGTGATTTCATCGAGCAGGAACTTAACCATAACAAAGCACTAAAGATAATCGATATAGGCTGCGGCACTGGAAGACACAGCATTGAACTATCAAAAAGAGGATATAAGCTCACAGGCGTAGACCTCTCAAGCTCTATGATAGAGAGGGCAAAACAAAAAGCGGCCGCCTCATCCCTAAACATAGACTTTAAAGTGTTTGATGCAAGAAAGCTCCCTTTCAATGAGGAGTTCGATCTTGCCATCATGCTCTGCGAGGGTGGATTCTCTTTGATGGAAACGGACGAGATGAACTTTGAAATACTTAAGAGCGCAACGAAGGCTCTAAAGCCCAAAGGCAAGTTCATCTTTACCGCCTTGAACGGACTATTCCCGCTGTTCAACTCAGTTAAGGATTTTTATGCCGACAATGCCAAAGAAGGCAGCTCAAACTGCGTCAACTGCAGCTTTGACCTCATGACATTCAGGGACCACAACAAGGTTACCTTCACCGATGATTCCGGTGTTCAAAAAGAGCTGGAATGCAATGAAAGGTATTATGTCCCGAGTGAAATAACATGGATGCTTAGATCCCTTGGCTACAGTGAAATAAATATCTATGGCTCAAAACTTGGTGCTTTTTCACGAAACGACAAGCTTACCCCTAATGATTTTGAGCTGCTTGTTATAGCTGAAAAAAGCAAAATACTGTGATAAAAACGTCATCAGACTTTTATTTTATAAAAAAGGAGATACAAAATGAAAACCTTATCACTTTTTGTATTAGTATCTGCTCTTTCAGTAATGGCTTGTTCTGGATCAAGCACTACTGCAAAAGAAGTACAAAGTATTGCAACTGTTGGAGGATGCCCTGATGGTGTGACCTCATCAGAGGCTGGTAACATATACATAACTGATATATGCAGCGGAGAGGTCAAAAAAGTGAATAGTGATGGTACCGTAACTATAATAGTCCCAACAGGCCAGATAGATGATGCAGACGGCATAACATCCGTCACCACGGATGCTGGGAAAGAGATCCTTTATGTGACCCAAACAGGAACAGACCCTGACAGCGGAGAGATAATCTCTACAGACGGCAGTATAAAAAAGATCGATGTTGATACAGGTACTGTAACAGAGCTCGTTGATAACTCTGTAATAACCAACCCAACAGGTATAGCCGCAGACAGCTCAGGGAATATCTACGTCGCTGACCAGTCTGGTGCAGTTTATAAGGTGCCAGTTGATGATGCTGGTAACGCAGGAGCTCCTGTGGACCTTACAGCAACACTACCTGCTGGTGTAACAATAGATGCTCCTCACGGGCTAACACTAGTCGACAATTCTGACAACTCCGTTACTCTATATGTAACCGACCAGGGCGTTAACAATAATAACATAATAAAGATCGACGTACCTGTCGCAACAGAACCTGTTATAACAGAAGTAACACCTCCTACTCCAGCAAGTGCGGAAGAAGGCAAATTCAACAAGCCGCACGGCATAGGAAGAGACAAGAACGGCGCTATCTTTGTAGCCGACGAGAACAATAACAGGGTCGCCATAATAACACCTAACGGTAATGTTGTGACTTTCGCTGGAGATAATGCAGGTACAGCAGGAGACGAAAGCGGAGATCCTAATACTTCAAAACTTGACAAACCAAGAGGCATCTGCGTTGACAACTCAGACGCTGTGCTAATATGCGACTATGCAAACGCCAAGGTCAAAAAAGTGCTGAAGTAAAAGATCTTAACTGCTGGAGGAAATATGACTAATAATACAAGAAAACTTTTGCCTGAAGAAGCAATAGCATTAATTTGTATGTGCGCCATTCAGGCAGACACACGTATAAGATCTACTGAATTAAAAAAGCTTACATACATGATAGCGCTAAGCCCCTTATACAGACACATAAAAGACCCTGTGGAATACATTTCCAGCTTAAACAGAGAATTTTCCGGCCAAGAGGTAGAGAAAATAATTAATGACGCCATTGACGCTCTGTCTCCATCCCTTTGTGAAACTGCTTATGCATGGGCTTATGAGATAGTAATGTCAGATCTTGGGGTTTCTCAGGATGAACATGTTTATCTTAACCTTCTCGTCAAAAAGATGGGAATAAACGGCAACCTCGCCGGAAAGATCGGTGTAGTAATTGCCATATTGAACCGTAAGGGATAACACCAAAATTTGATCCTACTCCATTTGCCTATTCAAAAGATGGAGCAAAACCTTCCAGCCAGCATAGGCCATCAAGAGTATTGCTAACCCTGTCCGTAAAATCCAGAACGAGTTTGGACTAAATTGATTTGGAGTCAATTTTATGTTATCAATATAACAACTGATTAAAACAAGAGACAATTATCGGAGGAAAATCAAAGTGAGAACATTTTTAATTCTTGTGTGTCTTTTTTTCTCTTTTTCGGCTTTTCCCTCAATGTCCTGCTTTATCACAACCACAGGAGACCTTAAAACAACCGATTCGCATAATCCTAACAGTCTAGTTATAACCGTAAAAAATTCTCTATATGGTGAAAACAAAACCACTTGCCCCTTTATGTTGGAAATAGAGAGTCTGCTTCTGATAGATAATAAAGTTTACAAGCAATCCGACCCGAATGTTCCAAAAAATGCGAAAAAGATGGGCGCTCTTCCAAACGTTGTACATTTAGTTTCTAATGACACAACACCAGAAGGAACTATTGTGTGTTCTTATGCTTTGTTCACGGTATATCTACATTACCCAAATGCATATGTTGTTTGTAATATAAAATAAGGACCCTGGCATCCTTATCAAAGAATAGATTTCAGCGAAGTAGTCCACGCTTGCGGTATTTAATCCTGTTTCATGTTTCCATTCCCGCAAGAAATTATTCCTGAAGTTGATACAATTTACTGTCTTCAAGAAGGTACATTAATGGAGCAATTAGGATCTTGGGATACTTATCCCTTAGACGTTTGGCTTCTTGAAGGACAAAACCTATTTCGTTGCCTATTTCAAACATTGGGGCAAATTGCATAAAGTGTTCTTCTGCTTTTTCTTTATCCCATCCAGCGAACTTAATCAGCCCGTCTATGAATTTGTCTTTTTTACTCACCAAATTAACCATGCCGCAATTATTATGAGCTATAAGGGCCAGTGTAGTAACCTCACCCGTGGCGATAGCAAAAGAGACTTTGAATTCACTATATCGAAGGTTCCCTCCGCCAGTCCTAATAATAAAAGCAAAATTATCGGGCAGAGTTAGTTGCTTTCTGTTATCCATGCACATACCTACGATAAGTTCAGGTTTATCATGCTTCTCAAAAGGAAGCTTAAGGTTATGATACTTAAAAAGCTTATGTATTGGTGTCCCTATATAATGTTTAAAAACATCTTGCTCAGAATTTACTGGGTACAATCGATCCATATTAAAGCTATTATATGAACATCATAGAATTGGCAAGTTTTTGGTCGGGGAGACTGGACCAGCGATCATAAGTCTAAATAACTAAGCCAATCAAGGGGTTATGGGTTTCAGCGAAGTAGCCCACGCAGGCGGTATTTCATCCTGTTTAATCCTAGTTCATCCTGTTTAATGTTTCCAGGTCCGCAAGGTCCGCAGAAAGATATGCCTAAGTAGCAGACATGTATAACGTATGTACAAGTACACAAGATCAACACTACGCCTTCGCAAAATTGTCCTTAAAAATCAACAAGTTACCATACTGATGCCCTGGCACATGGATTGCATCTAATAAAGATATAATGAAGTTTATTATTTCTAAAATTTTAACCATTTTATTCATTATGTCACAATCTCATTTCTCTTACTCGGCCCCAGTAGAAACACACCCCCTTCTAGAAAGAGGAATATCAATTGTAGTTCCAACTGTTTTAGAAGGATATACCAAAAATACCTCCTATGAAAAAGATCTGGCGAAATTTTTAGAATTAATCTTAGTATCAAAGGTTGAGGGCGGATACTATTTCAATGTTATAAAAACGGATCTTTGTATGTTCACATGGGACTGTTCTCCACATTTCTTGCTTAATATAAAAGAAATGTCTGTATCCCCCCAGGAAGAAGCCGGAACATTCCACGTAAAGTTAAAGATAGAACTTATTAAAAGATATAACTCTGATGTTACTTTAACCTTCTCTGAGTTTAGTATAGATGAAACTTTTTCTTTGAAAGATGAAATGATAATAGATAAAGGAGAGTGGAAAAAGAGCCCCGAAAAACTCTCATGGTGGCTTTGTGACAAAATTGCATCACATATAACTCCAAATTTAGCTAAATTAGTCTCTAGCATCCCTGATTACCTCGCTAATTCTGTTGAGAACTACAGAGAATTTTTAATTTTTGCGCCTCCAATTAAAGCCAAGAAAGTACTTAAAAAGTTAAGTTCTGCCCCATACATTGGCCAAAAACAAGAAATCAAGATGGAACTGATAAAAACAAGAGATAA
>JAKLHL010000073.1 GCA_022710165.1 Bdellovibrionales bacterium
TCACTAAGCTTTCCAGCGACGTTCTTATTGCACTCTTTATCAAGCGGGAAGAAAGCATAGTTCAGGTTAACAAGGTCCTTGTTCTCGTCAACTCTAGCCCTAAGATCTGCAGAAGCCTTGCTGCAGTGACCACAGGCAAAATCAGAAAAGACCAGCATCTTGTATTTTGCTTCTTTCTTGCCATAGACCCTGTCCTTGATTATATCCGTCCTAGGATTAAGTATTGGTTTCTGTTTGTAGTTCGCATATATTTTGTTTATATCTATGTTCTTCATCTTTTCCTGCACAATAAGCATTATTTTTTTACGGGCCTCTTCAGCTTTTCTCATTCTCTCTTTCTTTTGCTCTTCAGATAGTTTTTCTACTGCAAAAGAAGAGTTCATTAGCAACGAAAAAGCGATGCATATCAACAACATAAAAACCTCCAATACTTTGCCAGCCTTTCAAAGGCTTAACTTTACAAAGTGTATATATTAAGTTATCTATACTGTTAACTAAAAAACACTGGGGAGGTAACCCATGAAGAAAGTATTAGTAGTGGCAAGTTTGGGACTTTTGGTAACAGCATTAAGTTGCGGCGGCGGAGACGACAACAGCGGTATAGATGCCAGCACGCCTGAAGGACAGGGAAAAGCCGGGATAATCTACAGCTGTGCAAGTTCAAATTTGGACCTTAGTGCCATGGCTGGTTCTATAAACGAGAACGAAACAATACCAGCAGAAGAAACTGCCTGCAACAGCGGAAAAGTTGTGACTTCAGGTTCAATTAATGCTGGCGAGACAAGCGGTACCGTTACTATAAACTCAGAATTTGAAGAATGCTCTCTTACTGATGATGTTTGCATGACCGGAGAAGAAGTTATAATTAACGGAAACCTTAAGGCTGTTGGTGATGTAGCTGTTTCTGGAGAGACCGCTTCTGTAGATATTACAATTGACGGAACGCTAAAAACAACCGGCATGTTCATAGCATCATGCAGTATAGACATTAATGCCAACGTCCCTGATGTTGAGGCTATAAATGGCCCAGAAGACATCGAGTTTAGTGGAACTATATGCGGAGTTGATTTTGCTGATCTTTGGGACATAACAGAGACTGAATTAGACACTCTTTGCGCAGCAGTCATTGCTGGCGGAGATGCTGAACTAGCTTCCCTGTAATTAAAAGATTTTAATATCTTATAAAAAGGCGGCTCAAGAGTGGGCCGCCTTTTTCATATCTCAAACCATTGTCTTTACAAAGTTTTTTAATAAGTGTATCAATATCGTTATTAGTAAAAATCCAAGGGGAGGGATTAAAATGAAAAAAGTATTAGTATTGGCAAGTTTAGGACTTTTGGTAACAGCATTAAGCTGCGGTGGTGACAGTGGTGTTGGCGGAGAGACAGCTGCAAATGTACAAACAGCTGCAGGGATATCTTCAGCTATAGTAGCAGCTGGTAGTGACGTTATCCTTCAAACAAGCGTAGACGCAGATGAAGTAGTGGCAACTGTAGAATGTATAAACTATGATGGAACTATCGGCAAAATAGATGCAGACCTTACAAGCGGAGCAGGCTCATCAAAAGTTGAAATGGATATCATTTACAACAAGTGCGGCTGGGGTCTTTGTGAAGGCCATGTATTCATGGATGGAACATTAAAAGAGACTTACACAGTCAGCGGTTCAAATTACAAATATACTGTAAAAGGTATAATCGACTTCATAGAACCAACAGCTGGATTTGAAGCAGTTACCACATACTATGCAGGCAAAAATTGCGGGATAGACCTTGCTCTAGATATAAATGTTGACACATTGGTAGGTCTAATAGAGGCTGGTGATGATGCTGCAGTTGTAGCATATATTGATGGCGCAACAACAGGAACAGTTTGCGGTTATGACTATACAGAAGCTGTTGATATAGATGAGGACACCTATTGCGCAACCTTGAACATATAACTGTATAGATTAATTATTTAAAAGGCGGCTAATTTCTTAGCCGCCTTTTTCTTTTATCTTTAAAGAACTTAGACAAAAGCCCTCTACACTCTTCTTCCAATACGCCTGATATAACATTCACCCTGTGGTGAGCATTTTTGTTATCCAAAACTTTATATTGTGACCTTACAGCACCCATCTTTGGTTCTGGGCATCCATAAACAACTCTTTCTATCCTTGAATGAATTATAGCACCTGCACACATAAGGCATGGCTCTACCGTAACGTAAAGTGTCATCCCTTTAAGACGCCAGTCGCCTAGTTTCTTTGAAGCTTTTTGTATAGCCTCTATCTCTGCATGGGCTATAGGGCTTTTCTTTGAGATCCTTTTGTTATGTGCACGAGCAAAAACCTTGCCGTCCTTGGCCACGATAGCACCAACAGGGACCTCGTCCATCAAAAAGGCTTTTTTGGCCTCTTTAATAGCCTCGCTCATGAATTTTTCGTCGGTACTTTTTTTAAGCAAAATGCTTTTTACCGTATTCGTAACCAAGGTCAAAAGCTTTCAGGTTCTTTTCTATAGTATGTTCAGGAACTGACTGTGAAACAGCCTTCCTTGCATTATCCTGTTTAACTACGCCGGTAACGGCAGATATGAAACCCACCATGATGACGTTAAGGAAAAGGCTTCTTCCGAGTCCTTCCTCGGCTATCCTTGTTGCAGGTATACCAAAAGCCTTCACTGTGGGCGGAAGACCTTCTGGTTTTACAAGTTCGCTTTCATAAACAAGCATCCCGTTCGGCCTAAGTTCAGGAGAGAATTTCCTGAATGCTTCTTGTGACATTGCCACTAAGATGTCAGAGCCTGTAAGGTATGGATAAAGTATCTGTGATTTATCTATTATTACCTGTGCGCTGCAGGCAGATCCCCTTGCTTCTGGGCCAAAGGACTGTGAAAGGCTCGAGTATTGATCTTCAAAAAGAGCCGCCGCCCTGCCTATCGTCATTCCGCAAAGTATAACGCCTTGTCCGCCGTAACCTGATATTCTTAGTTCAATCATCCATGCACCCCTCAGACACACCACCGTCGGAAATGTTACAGCTGTACCTTGTGCCTTTGTATGTTTTATATCCCAGTTGGCACTGGAAAGTCTCGTCATAGTATTTGTTCATTGATTCAAGATATGTAGGCTTACCCTCTATATCGATGAACTTACCCACAACGAAAGGTTTGTTTATCTCTATGTTGGTCTCTTTAGTATCCGCACCGTTTTTCACTATTGAGTTCTCTTTATAGAACTTCATCCTGGCTAAGCCATCGCCCATCTTGTTCCTTCTTTCATAAAGAGTCGGGCAAGGGGATATGACCTCAACAAAAGAAAAACCTTTTTTGTTTATTGCTTCAAGCATAGCCTTCTGAAGTTCCCTTATGTGGAACACCGTCCATCTTGCAACATATACAGCACCACTTGCTTCTGCCAAAAATGGCAAACTAAAAGGTGTTGTAAACGAACCGTGAGGAGCTGTAGCGGTTATTGATCTGACCGGTGTGGTCGCAGAAACCTGGCCTCCGGTCATTGCATAGTTAAGATTGTTAACGCAGATAACGGTAAGGTCCATGTTCTTTCTTCCGGCGTGTATGAAATGATTGCCGCCGATAGACATAAGGTCTCCGTCTCCGCTTATAACTATCACTTTTGTATCTGGCTTTGTGGCCTTAAGACCCTCTGCAAAAGGTATGGCTCTTCCGTGAGTCGTATGGAAAGAGTCAAGATCAACGTATCCAGCTACCCTGCCTGTACAACCTATACCAGAAACAACGGCTATGTCGTTCTTTTCTAATCCGCTTTTTTCAAGAGCATGCATAAAAGCGTTCATGGCTGTTCCTATCCCACAGCCCGGACACCACATGTGAGGCATCCTGTCCTCTCTAAGATATTTACTTAAAGGATGCTTAACGTTTTCCACCTTGAGCCCCCTTAACTATAGCGTCTAATATTACTTCAGGTCTATGTACACCGCCGCCAAGATGAGGAACAGAGATCACCTCACAGTTGCCTTTTGCGGCTCTTTCCACTTCCCTTACTACCTGCCCTGCGTTCAATTCAGGGACTACTATAGCTTTTACTTTTTTTGAAAGTTCTAATATGAATTCATCGGCAAAAGGCCAAACCGTTTTCAATCTAGCCTTGCCAACCTTGATCCCTTTGGCCTTTGCATCTATTATCGCTTTTTCAGCCACTCTTGAAGTTATCCCATAAGAGAGAACTGCAACATCGGCGTTATCAAGACCATCTTTCTCGATAAGGATTATCTCTTTTTTGTAGTTCTGTATCTTGTTTATTAACCTCGATACAAGCTTCTTCTGTGACTCTTCATTCATTGCAGGATAGCCTTTTTCGTCGTGAGTTAGGCCGGTTATATGGAAATTATAACCTTTGCCCATTTCGGCCATCTCTGGCACCAGATTATCGTTCGGCAGATATGCTTTATATTCAGCCGGTGTTTTCTTTGTATATTTTCTTGGTACTATCTCTATCTCTTCAGCCTTTGGTATGACGACCCTTTCTGTCATATGGCCAACACATTCATCCATCATCACCATTACAGGGGTCCTGAACCTTTCTGACATGTTGAATGCCGTTATCATAAGGTCAAAACATTCCTGTGGGCTG
This sequence comes from Bdellovibrionales bacterium, assembly GCA_022710165.1. Classification (GTDB taxonomy): domain Bacteria; phylum Bdellovibrionota; class JAFGOL01; order JAFGOL01; family JAFGOL01; genus JAKLHL01. Next base: position 4,597 of record JAKLHL010000073.1, read on the forward strand.
TTGGGACAAAGTGCTATTACCTCGTAGTCGCCGTGGCTACCCCATCTTGCCTGCATCATATCAGATTGTGCAGGAAGTGTTGGAAGCCCTGTAGAAGGTCCGCCCCTTTGCACGTTTATGAAAACACATGGGACTTCTGTCATTATTGCGAGGCCTATATGTTCCATCATCAACGAGAATCCCGGCCCAGAGGTAACTGTCATCGCCTTAGCACCGGCCCATACAGCTCCCTGTATCGCTATTGATGAGGCAATTTCGTCTTCCATCTGCATGAATATACCGCCCACACATGGTATCCTTCCTGCAAACCTTTCAACAACTTCTGTAGACGGTGTTATTGGATAACCAGCAACATACCTGCATCCTGCGGCTAAAGCTCCCTCGCAAGCAGCGTGGTCACCATCAAGATAGTGGGTCCCTGTCATTACTCCTTTAGGATCTGCTTTCATTTGTTCTTTTCTCCCCATATCGCAAAGTCTGGACAATACATTCCGCACATATTGCATCCTATGCATTTCTCAGAATGTGCCGCTACAGGAAAATGATAACCTTTCATGTTGTAATCTTTGGAAAACTCCAAGACTTTAACTGGACAGAATTCAATACAAAAGCCGCAGCCCTTGCATCTTTCTACCATAAAATTAACTTTACCTTTTGCGCTCATTTTGGTCTCTCGCCTCCTTTGTAGCAAGATTTAAGTATCGTAATTTATGTTTTAATGCAATAATCTTTTGTATGAAAATACTGTTAACTATTTTACTTTTATCCTCTCAAACATTCGCCAACACCGATGAGGTCAAGGTAATGCCAAACACCTGTAATGAGCTCTTGCCGGATGTGGCACCATATATAGAGCTCTTTGATCAGACAGCCCAGCTTTGGACGGCAAGCTCGCCTCAAAAAGCGAAAAAGATGTTCGACCTTTTGGCGCTAAGAACGCTTTATCAGGAGACCACCAGAGATTATAACAACCCTGTCGATTGGCTTTTAAGGGATGCTCTCTGCGAGTGTTCTTCAAAGTACAAGGGCGAGCTTTTCAACTCTGGGTCCATGAATCTAAGGACCTGTATGAGCAAGAACATCGATAAATTCGTAAAAAAGGCAGAAAAAGAATATATAAAACTTAAATTAGACAACTACAAAAAAGACAAAATGATAAAGCTTGGCGACGCGCAAAGGCTTAAAGTACAGACTTTGAAAGCCCAGGCAAAAGAGGATATGAAAAGAAAGACCAACGCTGAGTTCGAAAGAAAGATAAGATAATATATCTATTTGATATCAAAAAGTGCTAAAACATCGTCCTTATTATAAGAATCCATAGTTCCCTTTTTAAAGACCTTTCCATTCTTCAGCATTATAAAGCCGCTGCTGAATCCCTCAAAAAGTTCGGGCTCGTGCGTGGACACGATCACTATAGAATCATTATTTGCCTTTTTATAATTAAGGACTTGTTCCCTGACAGATCTTTTATGTCCTATATCCAAAGCTGTCGTTGGCTCGTCCAGCAACAAGACCTTAGGCATCTGAGCAAAGACCTTTGCCAAAAGGACCCTCTGGAATTCTCCCTGACTCAGGTCAGAAATATCCCTATCAAGATATTCATTAACGCCAAAATCCGAGGCAACCTGTTCAACTACTTCAAGGTCCTCTTTAGAATAACCGCTAAAGATGCTAGTATGAGCAAACCTGCCCATCAGTATAAAATCTTTTACCAGCATCTCAGAAAGATTCACTCTTTGCGGCAGATAACCAAAAAACTTGGCCCTTTCCTTGAAACCAAGTTTTTCAGAGACCTTGTCATTAAAAGATATTTTTCCGTCGTAGTTAAGAAGTCCTGCCAAAGACCTCAAAAAAGTGGTCTTGCCACTACCGTTAGGACCTATCACAAGGATCACATCGCCTGGTTTGAACGAAAGATCGTTAAGCTCCAAATTGAACTTAGCTCGGCTTATTTTAAGATCAGAGACCCTTAGCATTGTACCTCCTGTATAAGAGGTATAAGAGCACAGGAGCACCTATGAAAGAACTCACCGCGCCAGCAGGAATATCAAAACCGGTACTAAAGAACCCTGCAAAAAAAGTACAAAGGGTCAAAAAGGCAGCGCCCAAAATAAACACCGCCGGTAAAAGGACCTTGGTCCTGGTATTCATTATCAGTCTTGTAATATGTGGGACCACCAAACCAATAAAACCGAGTGTCCCACAAACAGATACTGTGCTGGCGGTCAATAAAGAGGCTGTAATTATAAAAAGGGCCATATAACCTTTAACGTTAACACCCGAAGAAGACGCAAAATCATCACCAAACCTTATAAGGTCAAGTGCGTCGGAAAATATGAAAAGGACAACGAAACCGACCAAGAGTATCGAGAACAAAAAATACAGTTCCCCTGGTTCCGGACTGGACACAGTCCCTATGAGCCAAGAGCTTAAATAAAGGAGTCTGCTCCCCTCTATGTTCGACATTATAAAGGTTATTATCGAGGAAAAGAAAAGGCTTATGCCAACTCCTGCGAGTATCATCGCCGAGCTGTTCCTTGACATTAATCTGTATATGAACATAAGTAGTCCTACAGCAACT
>JAKLHL010000074.1 GCA_022710165.1 Bdellovibrionales bacterium
GCAAAGAACGATGGTGCCGTATCTTGTGTACTGGGTTATCCTTTTCCTGCCAAGATCGCCTTCTTTTGCGAGTCTTTCAAAAGCAGGGACGACGATGGTCAAGAGCTGCATGATGATGGATGAGCTTATGTAAGGCATTATACCTAATGCAAAGATGGAGAACCTTTTTAGAGCTCCTCCAGAGAACATATTGAACACGCCGAATATGGTGCCGCTTGCCCTATCAAAGAAAGCTGAAAGAGCGACGGTGTCTATGCCTGGTGTTGGAACATGGGCGCCTAATCTATAAACGGCCAAAATGAATATCGTGAACAGTATCCTTTTTCTTAACTCTGGTATCTTAGATATGCTTGCTGCTCCTATCCCCCCGGTAGTACTCAAGCGATCACCTCCGCTTTTCCTCCAGATTTAGTGAGCTTAGCAACTGCTGATTCACTGAATTTATGTGCCTTTATCTTGTATGCTTTATCCACACTGCCTGTACCTAATATTTTCAGGCTGTCCTTTTGAGCAGGCTTTATAACGCCCAACTCTACCAAAAGGTCCGGAGTGATCTCCTTATCATTAGGAAGCGTGTTTATCCTTGTAAGGTTAAGTACGGTATATTCCCTTCTTGTGTAGTTGGTAAAACCGAACTTAGGCAGTCTTCTTTGAAGCGGCATCTGTCCGCCTTCAAAACCCACCTTATGATAACCGCCGCTTCTTGCTATCTGACCTTTGTTACCTTTGGTCGACGTAGCACCGTGTCCGCTGCTATTACCCCTTCCAAGTCTTTTTGTTTTGTGCTTTGCGCCTTTATAAGGCTTTATCTCTCCAAGCTTTATCATAGTGTAACCTCTACCATGTGTATTATCTTGTTTATCATACCTCTAACGCATGGTGTGTCTTCCAGCGTTACGGTCTTGTTAAGTTTTGTCAAGCCAAGGCCTCTAACTGTTGCTTTCTGCTTAGGTGTACAGGCTATAGAGCTCCTTACAAGCTTAACCTTTAGCGTCTTACCTGCTGTTTTCTTTTTAGTTGTTGTTTTCTTGGTAACCATATTATCTACCCTCATTTATTGTGACCACTGCGTTCTTTGCCTCTGCATACTGCTCAGGCCTCTTCATCCTCAAAAGACCTTCAAGAGTTGCCTTAACGACGTTGTGAGGATTGTTTGATCCCAAGCTCTTGGTCAACATGTTCTGGAAACCTGCGGCTTCCAATATAGCCCTGACAGGACCGCCGGCTATGATACCGGTACCGCCTCTAGCAGGCTTCATTACGACCTCTGCAGAACCAAATTTACCTTTAACAGCATAAGGGATCGTCCCTTCCATCAAAGGAACAGCGACCATGGTCTTTTTAGCTTTCTCAGAAGCCTTTCTTATAGCCTCTGGAACTTCTGCAGCCTTTCCAAGACCAACGCCTACCTTTCCCTTACCGTCGCCGACTACTACAAGAGCGGAAAAGCTGAACCTCTTTCCTCCCTTAACAACCTTGGCGACCCTGTTTATAGCTACTATCTTATCAACATATTCACTAGTAGCTGCGTTTTTGTTGTCGTTCTTAAATGCCAATTGGCACCTCCCTAAAACTTACTTATATTCTAAGACCTGCCTCTCTGGCAGAGTCTGCTAGCGCCTTTACAGCGCCGTGATATTTATAACCATTCCTGTCGAACACAACTTGCTTTATGTTCTTCTCAAGAGCTTTCTCGGCGACAAGTTTGCCTATCTTCTTGGCGCCAGTCACGTTAGCCTTAACAAGGCCTCTTAGTTCCTTGTCCATCGTAGAGCACTGCAGTACAGTAACTCCGTTGTTATCATCTATAAGCTGTACGACAAAGTGTACGTCGCTCTTAAAGACGTTCATTCTTGGGCACTCAGCTGTGCCGGCAATTTTATCCCTTATCCTTTCTTTCCTAAAACATCTTGCGACGTAGCTAGGATTTGTTTTTTTAGTGACCTTCTTCGACATTTTTAAGCTCCTCCTTACTTAGCACCTACAACTGCTTTTCCGACTTTCTTCTTAACTACTTCGTCGGAATATCTAACGCCCTTGCCCTTATATGGCTCTGGGCCCCTTAGTTTCCTGATCTGTGCAGCTGTCTCACCGACCAGCTGTTTGTCACAGCCTTCTATCCTTATCCTTGTGGTACCTTTTCCAGCCTCAACTGCTGCTGTAATTCCCTTAGGGATAAAGAAATCTATTGTGTGGGAATGGCCAAGGTAAAGACTAAGTACGTCCTTGCCCCTTAACTGAGCCTTGAAACCAACACCTATTACGTCCAGTTCCTTCTTGAAACCTTCAGAAACGCCAAGGACCATGTTGTTTATGAGTGTCCTTGCAAGACCGTGAAGCGCCCTCGATGTTCTTTCATCGTCGGGACGTGTAACGACCAAGGAATCGCTCTCTTGTTTTACGTTTATCTTGTCAGGGCAGACGTACTCAAGGTTGCCTTTTGGTCCGGTCACCTTGACGCTCTGTCCTTTTACTTCTACCTTTACGCCCTTTGGTATCGAAACTGGTTTTTTGCCTATTCTAGACATATCTAAGTACTCCTTAAATTATTACCAAACCTTACAAACAACTTCGCCGCCGACGTTAAGCTTTTTTGCTTCCTTGTCGGTCATAACACCCTTTGATGTGGAAACTATGGTGATACCATGTCCGTTCAAAGCCTCTGGTATGTTATCGGTGCTGGTGTAATAACGTCTTCCAGGTCTGCTCATCCTTTGAAGAACGGATATAACAGGCTTGTTGCCGTTATACTTAAGATATACCTTTATCACACCGTGGTATTTATCACTGATGCTGTAATCAGCGATGTAACCTTCGTCCTTAAGTATCTTTAATACATGAAGCTTCATCTTGGAAGAAGGCACAGCCACTCTTTGAAGTCTCGCAGAGTTAGCGTTCCTTATCCTTGTAAGAAGATCTGATATTGGATCGTGATGCATTTTATTCTCTCCTCCCTATTACCAGCTAGCCTTTGTTACGCCAGGTATTTCACCCTTTAAAGAAAGTTCCCTGAAGCAAAGTCTGCACATATCGAACCTTCTCAAATATGCTCTTGCCCTTCCGCATATCCTGCAACGATTCCTTCTCCTAACCTCGAACTTGGGCGTTTTTTTCATTTTCTCGAATTTACAGAGTTTAGCCAAAGTTATTTACCTCCTTCTTGCCTGAAAGGCATTCCCATATGAGTAAGAAGGGCTTTGCCTTCTTCGTCCGTCTTAGCTGTAGTGACTATCGTTATGTTCATTCCTCTTGGTTTGTCTACCTTGTCAAAGTTTATCTCAGGGAACACTATCTGTTCCTTTAGACCTATGGTGTAATTCCCTCTACCGTCGAAAGCCTTAGGTGAGACGCCCCTAAAGTCCCTGACCCTTGGAAGAGCTATGTTTATAAGCCTATCCATGAACTCATACATCTTTTCCCTTCTAAGCGTAACAGCAACTCCAAGTTTCTGTCCTTCCCTGAGCTTAAATCCAGCGATAGATTTTTTTGCTTTTGTTATGACCGGCCTTTGCCCGGTTATAGAAGCAAGTTCTTTCTGAACAGCATCAAGTATCTTTGGCTCTGTAAGAGCTTCAGCTGTAGACACGTTCAGTACTATTTTTTCTATCTTTGGTACCTGCATTATGTTCTTATATTTGAACTGTGTCTTTAACGCTGGCACTACTTCTTTTTTATACTTATCAAATAACCTTACCACGGCGATCCTCCCTAGACATTCTTCTCGCACTTTTTACAGTAGCGAACTTTTTTATCTTTTACGACCTTAACGCCTGTCCTGACTCCCTTGTTGCAGTGTGAGCAGAAAAGCATAACATTGCTGATGTTCATTGGCGCTTCTTTCTCAACTATACCGCCTGAAGGATTAGCCTGGGTCGGTTTTGAGTTCTTCTTTACTATGTTGAGCTTCTCAATGATGACCCTTGATCCGTCATCTATAACCCTTAGGACCTTGCCTGTTTTTTTTCTCTCACGGCCTACTTTTACGACGACCGTATCACCTTTGCGTATCATAGTACCTCCGGAGCCAGCGAGATTATCTTTGTGAACTTCTTAGCCCTCAATTCTCTTGCGACAGGACCGAATATTCTGGTCCCTACCGGCTCGTTCTGTGCGTCTATTATAACTGCAGCATTATCGTCAAATCTGATGTAAGAACCGTCTTCTCTTCCGAGTTCCTTCTTGGTCCTGACAACGACGGCTCTAGCTACAGTACCTTTCTTTATCTTGGATGTAGGTATAGCGTCCTTTATGGATACTATTATTATGTCGCCTATCCTTGCATATCTCCTCTTTGATCCGCCAAGGACCTTTATACACATAACGGTCTTAGCGCCGGAGTTATCGGCAACGTTTAAATTACTCTGGACCTGTATCATAGCTCAACCACCTTCCTGGTGACCTTTATAAGTCTCCATTTCTTTGTTTTGCTTATTGGACGGCTAAACCCTATAAGGACCTCGTCGCCAACAGAAGCCTGATTCTGCTCGTCGTGAGCATAGTATTTTTTGTTAACACTTATATACTTGCCATATTTTGGGTGTTTATACCTGTTGGTGACGTTAACGACGATGGTCTTGTCCATCTTGTCGCCTACGACCGTTCCGGCAAGTGTTTTCATCTGCCCTCTGGACTGCTTCATTTAACCGCTCCTCTAAGTTTTTCATTAAGCACTGTCTTAACTCTTGCAAGGTCCCTTCTCTTTGTTACAGAGAGCACCTTATTGGTTACAGCGCCTGTAGCATTCTGCATCCTTATCTTGAATATTTCCTCGTTCATGTCTTTTACCTTAGCTTTAAGATCATCTATAGAGAGTGATCTAAGTTCTGACGATTTTATCATGCTATATTCCCTCCCTCTTCACGAATCTGGTCTTTAGAGGAAGCTTGCTCCCAGCGGTAGTAAGCGCTTCAAGAGCGATCTCCGCAGTAACTCCTTCCATTTCGTAGAGTATCCTTCCAGGTTTAACTGGTGCTACCCACTCTTCTACCGGACCTTTTCCTTTACCCATTCTGACTTCGGTAGGTTTCTTTGTATATGGCTTATCAGGGAATACTCTTATCCATATCCTTCCGCCCTTTTTGACGGACCTTGATATGGCAACCCTGCCTGCCTCTATCTGTTTGCCGGTTATCCAGCCTGAGTCAAGGCACTGAAGACCAAAATTACCGAAGCTGAGTGTAGCCCCGGATGTAGCCTGGCCTTTCATTTTGCCTCTCATTTGTTTTCTATACTTTGTTTTCTTTGGACCTAAAGCCATTTCTATTCACTCCTCTCAGCGGCAATATTTCTTGTATCGATTATATCGCCCTTATATACCCATACCTTTATGCCTATGATACCGTAAACGGTCTTAGCCTCGCCAAAACCATAGTCGATGTCAGCCCTAAGTGTATGTAGAGGAACGGAACCTTCAACGTACCATTCACTCCTTGCTATTTCTGATCCGGCGAGTCTGCCAGAACATTTTATCTTCACACCCTTTGCACCGAACTTTCTTGCGTTGAAGATGGACTTTTTCATCGCTCTTCTGAAAGCGACTCTCTTCTCAAGCTGCATAGCGACGTTCTCTGCTATAAGCTGAGCGTCCATTTCTGGCCTCTTAACTTCTATTATGTTAAGGACCACTTCGTTCTTTGTAAGTCTCTGGATGCTGTTCTTTAAGGTCTCTATTCCCTGGCCCTTCTTTCCTATTACGACGCCAGGCCTTGCTGTGTGAACGTTCACTTTAACTTTTCCTACAGCTCTTTCAATATCTACCTTGGAAACACCTGCGAACTTAAGGTTGTTCTTAACGTATTTTCTTATCTGCAGGTCCTCGTGAAGGTTCTTTGCATAGTCCTTCTCGGTGAACCAGCGTGATATCCAGGTTTTGTTAACGCCTAATCTAAATCCATAAGGATGTACTTTCTGACCCAAGTTATTCTACCTCCTATTTCTCGTCTAAAGTTATGTTAAGGTGACTCATTTTCTTTCTTATCTGTGTGGCCCTTCCCTGAGCTCTTGGCATGAACCTTTTCATCACTGGGCCTTCATCAACTGTTATCTTCTTTACGTATAGGTTATCTACGTCGATGGTTCCCTTTGTCTGCGCGTTAGCTACAGCACTAACAAGAGCCTTGTAGACGACCTTGGCACCTCTTTTGTTGGTGAACTTCAAGGTGTTCATAGCCTCGCCGACCATGTTGCCCCTTACAAGATCAGACACTAATCTAAGCTTTCTTGGGGCTATCCTTACGAATCTGGTTTTTACACTTACTTCTGCCATACTCTAATACTCCTTATGCCGCCGGTTTTGCATCTGACGACGTAGATGTTGAACCTGATTTCTCCGCTCCATGACCGTGGAACGTTCTGGTCATTGCAAATTCACCAAGTTTATGTCCAACCATGTTCTCTGTTACGAAAACAGGCACGAATTTCTTACCGTTGTGGACAGCTATTGTAAGACCGACCATCTCAGGAAATATCGTTGAACGCCTAGACCAGGTCTTTATTACCTGCCTGCTCCCTGCGCTCTGGGCTTTTTCGATCTTTTTCATCAAGTGGTCATCTATAAATGGACCTTTTTTAACAGACCTTGCCAAGTTAATACCTCCTATTACGCCTGATGGCGGCTCCTTACTACATACTTATCAGTTCTCTTGTTCTTTCTTGTCTTATAACCCTTGGTTGGTTTTCCCCAAGGTGTAACGGATGGTCTTCCACCGGATGTTTTTCCTTCTCCACCGCCGTGTGGATGGTCGACTGGGTTCATGACAACGCCTCTAACTCTAGGACGTATGCCTTTCCATCTTGTCCTTCCTGCCTTACCTATTGCTATGTTCTCATGCTGAAGGTTACCGACCTGACCTATTGTAGCCTTACACTCAACCAGCA
>JAKLHL010000075.1 GCA_022710165.1 Bdellovibrionales bacterium
CGACGTTAAGAAAAAAAGCTACGGTATAACCCAGCGGATAATAGTTGAGCCTAGTGTTGATTTTAACAAGCTGGAGGAAGTCCTGGTGGTTACCACCAGCCTCGGGTTATGATCAACATCATCGTGTTCATAGCTATTGCTATCATATCTGTCTCACTCCAATCATCAGTGTTCTCTATAGCTTTGTCGTCTTATTTTATGCCTGACCTTATTTTGAGCATCATGGTCTATGTGGCTTTAAAGAGGGAATTAAGATTTGCCCTTATATACAGCCTTTTTTTGGTCTATCTTGTTTCACTTAATTCAAGTGTAGGGTTCTTTCCATATCTTCTGATGAGCACATTATGTTTTGGTATAGCAAGGTATATTGGTTTGAACGTATTCACAGGTACGGCAAGGTCCGTCCTTTGGTGCGTGATACTTTCCGTAGGAGTACCAAAAGTGCTCTTTATACTTTGGCTCCATTGGTCGGATGTTTACGTTATTTTAAGGTCGCTGCCGCCTACAGTGATATCAACAGTGACCACATCATTTATAGGTCTTTTGCTTTTCAGGGCGTTCGGCTACTTGGACACTGTAACTGGTGTGATAGAGCCTGAATACATAAAAGAAAGGCACAGGCGGTTCTGATATGTCTAACAGGTTAAGCGGAAGGGAAGAACTTTTTGTTTACGAAACCAGGTTCCGTTATCTTTATATAGCAGTACTGGTTTTCTTTTTTGCGATCTTGCTAAGGCTGTGGTTCCTTCAATTGTATAAGGGCACAGAACTGTATCTTTATGCAGAAAAGAACAGGATGTGGGAAGAAAAAGAGCTGGCTCCAAGAGGGATGATCTTTGACAGGAACGGACAGCTTCTAGTCGATAACAAACTCTCATTCGACATAGTCATAAGACCGCAATTCCTGCAGGACCAAAAATCATCCATAAAAAAGATATCTGAACTTTTGAACATACCTGAAGAGGACATAAAATTAAGGATCTTAAAGTCCAAGAACCTTCCTATGTATTATCCTATCCCTATCGCCGAGGATGTTGACAGGGACAAGGTGGCCCTGGTTGAATCTAATAAACTTTTCCTTCCAGGCGTTGACGTTCTGGTGACCAACAAGAGGACCTATCTTTTTGGCGAAGCAACTGCACACCTCATAGGCTACATAGGTGAAGTGAATAAACCAGAGATGAACAAGCTCGGCCCTGGTTATGACATCCATGGAAGAAAGCTCAACCTGGGTGATTACATAGGAAAGTTCGGTCTGGAGAAAGTTTGGGACCTTGATCTTAGAGGTATCGACGGTGCAAAGTACATGGTCGTTGATGCTAACGGCAGGATGAGGGGACAAGAAGAGATAGAGGAGATATTTGGGGAGATCCCAACTACAGAGAGTGAACCGGGGAACAACCTGCAACTTACCATAGATGCTGATCTTCAGAACATAGCTTATAAATATTTTGCTGAGAACAACAGAAAGGGTGCTGTGGTTGCTATAGATGCAAGGAACGGCGACGTTCTTGTCATGTTCAGTTATCCAGGCTTTGACCCTACGGTAATGTCCAAGGGTGTTACGCCAGAGGTCTTGAAAGAGATAAAATCCAACCCCTTCAGGCCATTCTACAACAAGAACATACAGGACCATTATTCGCCAGGCTCGGCTTTCAAGCCTTTGGTGGCTCTTTCAGCGTTGGAGGAAGGACTTGCCACTCCTGATCTTATAACCCAGTGCATGGGAAGATTGTGGTTCGGCAATCGCTATTTCCACTGCCACAAGAAAGAAGGTCACGGTAATATAGATCTTCATAACGGCATAGTTAAGTCCTGCGACGTTGTTTTTTACAAGCTTGGTATAAAGCTTGGTGTTGATAGGGTACATAAATATGCGACCATGCTGGGCCTTGGCCAAAGGTCCGGTATAGACCTCCCGGATGAGAACAAGGGATTAATGCCGTCCACGTGGTGGAAACTAAAGAACGTCGGTTATAAGTGGATGCCTGGAGAGGATCTTTCCATGGCGATAGGCCAGGGTTACGATCTTGTGACCCCTTTACAGCTTGTGAATATGTACGCCGGTATAGCTTCTGGCAACGTATATCGTCCTCACGTCGTGAAACATGTCAAGGATGTTGACGGCAATATACTTTGGACTTCAAGGCCCGAAGTGCTCCATAAGGTCAACTTAAAACCGAGTACCAAGGAGTTCATGATGAAGGCCCTTTGGGGTGTTGTCAATGAACAGGCCGGTACAGCCTGGTGGTACAGGCTCGATGGCTTGGATATGGCTGGAAAAACTGGTACTGTGCAGTTATACGGTATCAGTGCCGGAGATATATACAAGAAGTGCGAGAACCTGCCTGAGCTGAAACGACACCACGGATGGTTCGTAGGCTTTGCTCCGTATGACAAACCTGAAATAGCAGTCGCTGTAGTGGCTGAACATTCCTGCCACGGCAGTAGTGGTGCAGCCCCGCTCGTGCGTGATCTTGTAAAGGCTTATCATGACAAATATGGTTTTGAGCGAGAGAGGTAAAAATTGAGGTACGTCCCAGAGACACTTTATGAGAAGATAACAAAATACGATTTTAGCGTCGTGTTCATAAGTTCACTCCTTTGTATTATAGGTCTCTTCAACATCTATAGTGCTACAGGAACAAGTACCGTAGTTGGTGTAGAGGGACTTTTCACAAGACAGCTTATCTCTGTCGGCATAGGTGTTGCGCTCATGGTGGTCCTTTCAATGATAGATTATAGGAAGTTCGGGCATCTTCCATATATACTCTACGGTATAAGCATACTTTTACTTTTAGTCGTCCTTGTTCTGGGCAGGTCGGCATATGGCGCCAGAAGATGGATAAACATAGGCTTTTTGAACCTGCAGCCTTCAGAGATCGCAAAATTTTCGACGATACTTGCGCTTGCAAGGTACTTCGCTAACGATATGAACATAGAGGGCTACAGCTTAAGGGACCTTTTGATACCTACAATAATGGTCGCTGTACCGGCAGGGTTAATAGTTATTCAGCCTGATCTTGGCAGTGCTCTGCTTCTTCTTATATCGGTATTTAGTCTTTTCCTTTTCTTGAAGATGCGTAAGAACAGTCTGATAATACTCGCTGTTGTTGCCTCCATAGCGGCCCCGGTTATCTATAATTTTGCCTTAAAGGACTATCAGAGGAAAAGGGTCATGACTTTCATAGACCCAAGCCTGGACCCAAAGGGCGCTGGATATAATTCCCTTCAATCAAAGATAGCTGTCGGCAGCGGACGTTTGGTCGGTAAAGGCTATATGAAGGGAACACAGACTCATCTTAACTTCCTCCCTGAACATCATACAGACTTTATATTTTCTGTGCATGCAGAGGAAAATGGTTTTGTAGGGAGCCTTTTCCTTCTTCTCTTATACGCTTTACTTCTTGCATCGGGTATAAGGATAGCCTCAAGGGCAGGCGATAAGTTCGGAGTTCTTGTCGCAGTAGGCTTTGTAGCCATGCTTTTCTGGCAGGCGTTCATCAATATCGGCATGGTCATAGGGATAATGCCCGTTGTAGGTATCACTTTGCCTTTCATGAGCTACGGGGGTACCTCTGTAATAATGAGCTTTGCCATAGTGGGGATACTTCAAAGTATTTCAATAAGACGCTATATGTTCTGACAATACTTGGCATTTTTTCTATTGAAAAAACGTACTTTGTTTAATATACCAAGTCATTAGTGTCTATCTTCATTGGGTGCCGGCGTGGCGGAATTGGTAGACGCAGTGGACTCAAAATCCACCGGTAGTAATACCTTTCCGGTTCAAGTCCGGACGCCGGTACCAAAAATCCTTGAATATCAATAGCTTTTACTGTCCTAAAAACTGGAGGTGCTCATGAAGTCTATTCTTGTTGTTCTGTTCTTTGTTTTTGTTGTTGTCTTCGCTGCAAATTGTGGACTTGCGAGCACTCTGTTTGGCCTCTGGAAGCATCCTTTAACAAGCGACAGCGTAAACTATGAGGAGTTCCATTTTAATGATGGCAACACATATATAAAACTAGCGATAGATCTGACCCAATATGTAACAGAGGATAATGCAATGGACGGTTGCGAGTACGTTACAAGTTACGAGGACGGGACTTATACTGCAGATGATACGACAATAACTTTTAATCGTGCAAGAATAAGCTCAGAGTTCATTCAAAACTGTGACGATGCTACCAAGGATACTTCTCCAGAATATACCCCTGATGTTTTCACCACTCGTGCTACTTACACGATCTCTGGCAACACACTTACGCTAGATTCTACTGAATATGCGAAAGAATAAGCACTTCTGTTCAAGTTTGGGCGCTGACACCAAGAACCCTTGAATTATTCAAAATAAGCGTTACCATTGTTACTTAAGGGCTTTATTTTATAAAGAGGGAGGTAATCATGGGATACCAAGTTTCCAGATGGAGTGATGCCATCACAGTAGCATTCCAGAATTTCACTAATGTCGTCATTACAGCTTTGCCGGACATAATTGCTGCAACACTTGTCCTTGTTATAGGACTTTTCCTTGCAGTATTCCTAGGCCGTTTGACAGCAAGGCTCATCAACCTGACCAAGCTGGACCTTCTTTTGAACAAGTTCGTTAACTTGGACAAGTTCAGAGAGAGAGGGGTAGAGGTAAAGATCTCCTCTATATTCGGCTGGATCATAAAATGGTTCTTCATCATCGTCACTTTCATCGCTGTTGCAGATATACTTGGCCTCTATCAGCTGACAAACTTTTTCAGGATGGTGGCACTGTACGTCCCTAACGTGATAATCGCAGTGTTGATACTTCTGGCCGGTTTCATCCTTGGCGGATGGCTCAAGAACCTGGTCGTTAAATCTGTGGAGGTCTCAAGCCTTCCTAAGACTTTGGCTGGTCAGCTTGGAACTATCTCTAAGGCTGCGGTAATAATCTTTGCGATAATGGCTTCGCTTAATCAACTTGGCATAGCGTCAGAACTTGTCAGGATACTGTTCACAGGTTTTGTAGCGATGATAACTCTTGCTGGCGGGCTTTCAATTGGATTGGGTGCCAAGGACCACGTTCGTGAATGGTTAGATAAAGTACGCAAAGAATTATAAGATAGTTATTTTAATCACTGCCCCCGCCTGATCTGGGCGGGGGCGTTCTATTTAGAGCAGCAGATAATAATGAGGAGGCTTGAACATGTTTAAATTCGTATTAACACTTTTGTTCCCTGTGATGGTCTTTGCTTCTGATTATTCAGAAGGCTTAGAGGCTATGCGTGAAAGGAAGTATGAGAGGGCAATAGATAAATTCACAGCGGCCCTTGATAAGGACGTGATGAAAGGTGTGGTCTCAGAGGCTAAAGTCAAGGAACAACTGGGAAAGGCGCAGACTGGTTATCTGGGTGCTCTTAATATAAAGATCATGGAAGAGGATAAAGAGAAAAAATACAAGGATGCACTCAGGCTCGTAAACAAAGGCTTGAAGGTTGTCCCTGATAATCAAAAGCTGTTGAAGGCAAGAACGGACTACGAAGAAAAGATAAAGGACCTGGAGGCAAAGGTCGAGGAGGGAAAGGCCCTCATAAACAACAAGGATTGGGAAGCCGCTTATGTTTACTTCCAAAAACTTCGCCCATACGAGGACACACTAAGTTCAATAGAGTCCAATTACGAGAAGGCCAGGGACGAGATAATGGACGGCCATTCAAAACAGGCAGAACTATACGAGAAGAACTATGATTTTATCTCTGCTAAAAAAGAATATGAAAAAGCGCTCAGCTATGATCCGAAAGATAAAAGTTTGAAAAAAGAGATAGAGGCTATTAATAAAAGGATAAGCGCGCAAGAGACCTATCTTAAGGCCAAGGCCCTCTCTGAGAAGGGGCAAAAGGAACAGGCTTATGAGATGCTAAAGGATGCCCACAAGAACGACAAAGAGAATAAAGAGATAGTGATACTTATGGACGTACTTAAGGATGACATTGCAAGAAAGTGGATGGACAGTGCGATAGCGCTCGAAGGCTCAGGCAGATATAAAGAAGCGTACCTTACTATAACAAAAGCCGAAGAGCTTAAGTCTGAGGCAAAGGATGTTAAACCCGTCATAGAGTCCGCCAAGAAAAGCATAACCTTGAACTATGCAAAGAGCCTCAGCGAGAAAGCACAGCAAGTCAATAATGATGAAGAGAGCGCTTACATTTATTATGTGGCATCATATGCCCTTAATTCAGAGGACAAAGCCGTCGAACAAAAGATAAAAGAGCTTGAAACGAATATAAAAGAGAAGACCTGCTATAACCTGAACATAAAGACCACGGTCTCACCTAAGACGAATATAGACGGCGATATGGTCGTCTCTATAGATGATATGATAAAACGTGATCTTGCCGGGTTCTTCAAGGACAAGTGTATAAATATAGCTGAAGCAAAGGATGCCGACGGCCAGCTTATTAATACCATACTCACTTACAAGGCGGAGACTAAGGGGAACGTCCTCATGTCAAAGCTGGATGTTTCAGCCGATGCTTCGGACCTTGTTACAAAGAAAGTGTTGTCCAGGGTAAGAAAGTTCGAGCTGTTCTCTGGCGAGGCTGACAAGAACAGCGAGGCCAAGGTCTCTAAAGACCTTACAGAGAAGGTCATAAGCAAACTTGTTTCAGAGATCAAAGACTCCAACCTTGAATACTATGGCGACAGGTACTATGTGCTTTTCAATTCAGCTAAAGATCCTAAAGCTAAGAAACAGAACGCAGTTAGGCTTTTCATGGCAAAAAGGTATCTTTCCGACGAGGATCTGTTCTGTGATAATGCTGTAGGCTACATACTAAAGAATTACGGGGTTGATATAGAGAGGAAA
>JAKLHL010000076.1 GCA_022710165.1 Bdellovibrionales bacterium
CGAAAGAAGCCAGTTTTTCTTTGTGTCTTCCAACACCTTTAGTCAAGAATACTTCTTTTGGTACCAACTTTTTATCTCCTTTTAGAGTGGGATCGAAAACTAGCTGCATATTACTAAATTCTCAAAAAGGGTCAATCAGGTTTTTAGTTAAGACCAAAAATTTTCTTGAGGCAGTTAATTGACCTTTTGGAAAGGGCCAGCCTTGTTTGATGCTTCCTGTTGCCCCTTTCCACAAACTCACGCTTTTCAGCGTCGTTGAGAGGTGGCAGCAAGCCAAAGTTCATCTTCATGGGCTGGAACTGTGAATGGTCAGATGCGGCAAGATAGTGCTTAAGGGATCCCATGGCTGTGATCTTGGGAAATTCGAACAAAGGCCTGCCAAGGACCCTTCTTGATACACCGTCGGCAGTATAGAATGCGCTTGCTATCGACTCGATATAGCCTTCCACTCCGCATATCTGGCCTGAAACGAAAAGTTTAGGCTCTGCCAACAGGCTCATGTCAGGGCCAAGGACCTTTGGTGCGTTTATGAAAGTGTTCCTGTGCATAGAACCATATCTAAGGAATTCTGCATTCTCCATCCCAGGTATGGTCCTAAAGATACGTTCCTGCTCGCCATAAGTAAGACGTGTCTGGAACCCGACCATATTATATATGGAAGCACAAAGGTTATCCTGTCTAAGCTGGACAGCTGAATAAGGCACAGAGTAGTTTTTGGGATCTATCAGACCGTCACCCCGCATCGGTCCGTTAAGCAGCATCAAAGGGGAGTCCTCCGCCATTGCCTCTATCGGCATACAGCCTCTAAAGAACACCCCTTCATCGCCCTCGTGGAGAGGGGCTTTCTTTGCGTCCAGGAGCTCTTTAACGAAAGCATGGTACTGCTGTTCGGTAAGAGGACAGTTAATGTAATCCCCTCCTTCTTCACCGGGAATGCCATACCTTGAGGCCTTAAAGCAAACGTCCATGTTCAAGGACCCTGCACTCACCAAAGGAGCTATCGCATCATAGAAATACAGGTATTCGTCACCAGTGAGCTCTTTGAGCTCTGCAGAGATGGCAGGCGAGGCTAGAGGCCCAGCACAAACGCAGACAGCATCGTATATTCCTAACAAGTCTTTAAGGTCTTTAACTTCTTCCGGTATAACTTTAACGTTAGGAAGGCTAAAGACCTTTTTAGTAAGCTCCTCGCTAAAGTCCTCTCTGGAAACCGCCAGCGCATCGCCTGCAGGGATACTATTCCTGTCAGCCGATCCTATCAGCAAAGAGCCATAAAGCCTGAGTTCCTCTTTTAAGAGGCCGGGAGCAGTATGGAGCTTATTGCTGCGCAGTGAGTTAGAACAAACAAGCTCTGCGAATTTTTCAGTATCGTGGGCGCCGTCCTTATAGGTCCCGTTAAGCCTTGCTTCATATACGACGACATCAATACCAAGCTTGGAAAGCTGGAATACGAGTTCAGTACCGGAGAGTCCGGCCCCTATGACACAAACTTTAGTCGGTCCAGACATATTCATAGGGGATCCATCCGGAATCCCCATAGATATCCTCTACGTTAATCCACCCCTTTACAGCGCCTATAAACCTAAAAGTATCGTACTTTTCTGCAAGCTCAACATACTTATTAGGGGCATCAAGATTAGGCTCTGTCTTTATAGGGGCCTGGCCTTTCTTAACCACTACACAGTGATAGTCGGCAGAAGTGAATTTTTGTTTTACCCAGTGAAGATCACCATCCATATCCTTTATCTTTATCCATCCACCTTTATATACTTTGTCGCCCACCCTCTTTATCGGCATATACTTCCTTACATGCCAGGTAGCGGCAGACTTGTTGGTCCTCTTTGCCCTAAAGATAACTCCTTCCCTGTCAACACAATCAGAGTATCCGTTAGACAATAAAAGCGTAATAACCGTAAAAGTGATCAACATTATAGATGTCCTCCCTTTTCAATCAGTATATTCAATATCCAGAACTCTTTCAGCTACTTTTTTTATGCAGGCCTTATCTTCTTCAGAAGCGGTCTGCCACGCACAGATGAAAGCCTCTATAAAAGGATCGTCCTGTCTGGCCGAAACATTGAACTTTGTGGCAGCCCTCTTTAACGCCTTGTCACTGCTGGCATCAGAGACCAGCCTTGAAAGCTCGTCTGCCGTTACACCTATGATACCAGCATAGTCATTTACCCTTGAAGCAGGTATCACGGCTACGCCTCTCTCTATGTTAGATACGAACTGTGAAGACGAGAAGCCAAGCTTTTTTGACAGGCCTCCCTGAGTAAGGCCGGCAGCCTCCCTTTTTTTCCTTAGAAAACGACCGAGCTGTTTTTGGTTCATTATTCCCATATTACTACAAGTATATTAAAAAAAAATTATTAATTATTGTACTTAGACCTCGCAAAGAATAAAATTGTCACAGATGAAGAACTGGATAAAGATAACCATAGATATAGACCCAGTAGACCACTACGTCGTAGAACAAAAAATAGCACTGTGGCCGGACATAACCGGCGTAATGGAGACAGAGCCAAAGCCGTCCATGATAAGGCTTGAGGTGTACTGTGCTCAAGCCAACCGTGAAAAAATAATACCCTTTGCCGATGAATTGAGGAAGATAGCCAAGGACCTGACCATAGAGACCATGATATATGACCCCGCCGACGAGGTCGAATGGAAAAAATACTTCAAGCCCCAAAAGATAGGCGCACATTTTGTGATAAGACCAAGCTGGGAAAAGTACGAGCCTAAAGCAGGGGAAATGGTGATAACCATAGACCCGGGCGCCGCCTTTGGAACAGGGCTTCACGAGACGACAAGAGGAGTTTTGATGCTCCTGGAAGAGATAGCAAAAGAGCTGGGCGAGGGAATAAGGAACGCCGAGGTGCTTGATGCAGGTACTGGAAGCGGGATACTTGGCATAGGGGCGCTAATGATAGGGGCAAAAAAGGTAAAAGCCATAGACAACGATCCAGAGGCTGTAGCCGTAGCAAAGGACAACATCAGGATCAACCACGAAGAAAGCAAGACAAGAACAGAGATCTTAGGCGTTGAAGAGGAAAAGGGCCATTACGACATAGTGATGGCGAACATAATATCAGAGGTGCTCATACAGCACAAAGACCACATAACAGGCCTCCTTAAAAATGGAGCACACCTGGTGCTTTCCGGAATACTCACAAAACAGGAAGATGATGTGATAAAGGCCTTCACCGATAAAGGCACTCTAAAACTAAGAAAGACCTTGAGGCTGGAGGAATGGTCCTCCATCTGGCTTTCTAAGCACTAGAACTCTAAGGATAGTCCCAGTCTTAAAAGATATGCATCAGGCATTGATACCATAACATGAGGAGATTTTATCCTGTCGAACACGACTATCAACAGCGTCCTTGTTATTGCCGTCTGCTTGTTAAATATATATTCAGCTCTCTTGTCAAGCTGACCCATGTTTATCATTATACCGCCGCCAAGCACCCAGAAAGGATACTCCCAGTCACCTTTGGCGATCTTAGTGAACTCTACACCGCACTCAGGGAACAAGAAAAGCCATGGAAGCACTCTGAACCTAGGAGCGAACCTAAGCCCCACTGGATATAAAGCGTTGCCCCATTCATTGCCCTCTCTTCCTCCAATGTTGGTGGTAAAAGCAATGCTCATATATTTTGAGAGCTTGAACTGAAGACCAAGGTCAAGGCTTCCGCCTCCCCTGTTCTTGTTACCGGTGTAGTAGTTAACCCATTCACCGAACACCGAGAGTATAAAAAGACCCGGTTCACCTGCATGTATGGTCTCGTCGTCCTTACTGTAATTTACAGACTCGGCATCTTTTGGGGTATAGGCGTAGTGGTACACATCACCTTTTGGTGCAGGTACAGCAGAAGGTGCTGCCGGTTCTGGCACAGGCGCTGGTTCAACGACAGGTGCTGGTTCAACAACAGGTTCAGCTACAGGTGCCGGTGCGGTTTTATCGTCGTAAACTATGCCGGATTCACCAACAACTACTCCCTCTTCCACCTCTGACAACATCGATTCTATGTCCTGCTTTTCCTGAGCAAGGACAAGGCTGCCTGCGAAAAAAGAACAAAGTATAAGGAGCCTTCTCATTTTTTTACCTCCGCACTCACCGGCGTTAAAAGATTAAGTTTTATATTATCGTCATAGATCCTTTCAAGTTTATTATTGAACGTATTCATGAAAAGCTCACAGGTGACACCAACTTTTGCCTTAAGAAGATGCCCTCCAACACAATTAAAATCAGGGCCGGCAAGCACCACATGTATGTGGGGATGCGCCTTTCCGTTAAGTATCCCAATATTACCTGAAAAGGACATCAGCTCCATATCCTCTTCTATCTTTTTAACGATATACTTGCCTTCGTGCAGGTCGTAGTAACCAAGCTCTACTTCTTTCAACACACCAATGGCGCTCATGACAGCAGCATGCACATCAGCCTTGTTGATATAAGAGGTGATAGTCTCTATCACGTCCTCTCCCTTATCCAGCTTGATGAAATGCATACCGCCAGTATTTGAACTTTTCACTTACTACCCCGCAACAAGTTTGGTATATTAACCAAAAATAACATTAAGGAGACATTAAAAATGACAGAATACCTCAATAAGCTCCCCATATATATTCTACCTGCGGGGATATTTTTGGCAAGCTTTGTATTAGGTTGGATATTCGAAAAGGTCGTGATCCTGCAACTAAGGAAATTGGCACAAAAGACCTCATGGGAAGGAGACGACATAATCATAGGCTCACTTAAGGGCATGCTGTTCTTGTCGTTCATAGTGATAGGGGCTTACCTTGCTTTAACTCCGCTGAGCTTAAGCTTTGCAGCCATAGCGATAATAAGGAAAACGTTCCAGTCCATCCTTATCTTTATTGTCACCGTTATAGCCGCAAGAATGGCCGGAGGTTTCGTTGAACAGGGTACTTCGTCCATGGACCAGGCCTTTCCTGCATCATCTATATTAAGGAACATAGTCAAGATCATCGTATTCGTTGTCGGTATCCTTGTGATACTAAACAACCTCAACATTGCAATATCGCCGATACTAACAGCCCTCGGAGTTGGAGGTCTTGCAGTTGCACTGGCACTACAACCTACACTATCGAACCTTTTTTCCGGAATACAGATAATAGCTTCAAAGCAGCTTTTGCCGGGTCACTACATCAGCCTTGAGTCCGGCCAGGAAGGTTTTGTACAGGACATAACCTGGAGGTACACAGAGATAAAATCACCGACGAACAATATGTTCATAATCCCTAACTCAAAGATCTCGGAGGCCATAATAACAAATTACTACAAACCTGAAAAAGAGGTCGTACTTGTGGTACCTCTAAAAGCCGGTTTTAAGAGTGATCTGGACCTGGTCGAAAAGACCGCGCTCGATGCAGCCAGGACGATAATACAAAAACAACCTTCAAGCATAAAAAGTTTTGAACCTTTGGTCAGGTTCGTGAAATTCGGGGATTGGGCCGTTGATTTCAACGTGATATTAAAAGTCACCGACTATTCAGACCAGTTCGTAATAAGGCACGAGCTCATAAAAGAGATCAACAAAAGGTTCAAGGAACAGAACATAGAAGTGACTGTTCCACCTGTACTTAAAGCTTAACTAACAGTGCCTGTAAAAAGCCCTGTAAGCCTTGTAAGTATGATATATATCCACCTTTGATGATATCTCAAAAGGTGAATGCATAGAAAGCAGCGCCGGCCCGCAGTCTATAGCCTCGAGGCCGAAATAGACGAAGAACCTTGATACGGTGCCTCCTCCGCCAACATCTACCTTGCCAAGCTCTGCTGCCTGCCACTTAACCCCGTCCTTTGCAAAGGCATCCCTTACACTTGCAGTGAACTCAGCACTTGCATCGTTGGAGTCGTATTTTCCTCTGGAGCCTCCGCATTTGGTGAGGGCTGTTCCATAACCCATCTTTGCACCGTTCATCGGCTCGATAACGCTCTTCCACTCAGGGTCTATCCCTGCAGTCACGTCTGCGGACATCATCCTCGAATTTTCAACTGCCTTTAACACCGAAGAGAAATCTCCGCCTGTATATTTCTTCATCACTTCACTAGCTATCCTCATAAGTATATTGGAATCAGCGCCTCCAACACCTACAGAACCTGTTTCTTCTTTATCGAGGAACAAGGCCAAGAGGTTCTGTTTGCACTTTCCAGCCTCAAGTATGGCCCTCATGGTCGTAAAGGCACAGGCCCTGTCGTCCTGTGCATAAGCTCCCACAAAGCTCCTGTCAAAGCCCACATCCCTTGCCTTTCCTGCAGGTACGGCCTGAAGCTCCGCACTTACAAAGTCCTCTTCCTTTATCCCGTATTTCTTATGCAGTGACTCCAATATTGCCGTCTTAATTGCGTCAGTTCCAGGTTTGAACTTGAATGGTATTGACCCGACAAGGAGGTTCAGCTGTTCACCCTCTATAACTTTGTTGGCTGGTTTTGTGACCTGCTCCTGGGCCAGGTGGACCAGAAGATCGTTGACGGTGAAAACAGGATCATCAGCATCATCACCTATGGACACCTGCACTTTTTTCCCGCCGGTCTTGACTATCACTCCGTAAAGAGCAAGAGGTACCGTGACCCACTGGTACTTCTTTATACCGCCGTAGTAATGGGTCTTCATGTACGCCATGCCCTCTGCTTCATAAAGGGTCACGGGTTTTGGGTCCAGGCGTGGAGCATCAACATGACATGCAACTATATTGAACCCGTGCTTGAAGGTCTTATCGTTTATCACACAGAGTGCCGTGCTTATGCCCTTGTTGGATATGATGAGTTTGGTATCGTTC
>JAKLHL010000077.1 GCA_022710165.1 Bdellovibrionales bacterium
GCTTGCAAGAATAACATATAAAGATGTTCCTAAAGCGGCACCGCTGGAAACACCAAGTATGTAAGGATCAGCGAGGGGGTTCCTTAAAACACTTTGAAAAACAAAGCCTGCAAGAGAAAGCGATCCGCCTGCAAGTATTGATACTATGAGCTTGGGATATCTTATCTCTTTTAGGATTATAGAGGCTGTATCACTTTCACTTAAAGATATGGGCCCGCCATAGAAAAGAGAAAGATAGGACGCCAGTATCAGCAGCAAAAAAGATGCCGCATAAATAAAATACGGGGAGGAATAGAACTTCCTCCCCGTATCATTTTTATTCATAAAGAACATCAGCAGCACTCTGGGCTTACATCATTCCGCCCATTCCACCCATGCCGCCCATGCCAGCACCAGCGTGCATGTCAGGAGCGCTCTTAGGTTCTGGTTTCTCTGTGATCATAACTTCTGTTGTGAGCATTAAAGAAGCTACTGAAGAAGCGTTTATAAGAGCTGTCTTAACGACCTTTGTAGGATCAATTACGCCAGCCTTGATAAGGTTCTCGTATGTATTGGTAGCTGCGTTGAAACCATATGCAACGTCGTTGTTACCTTTTATCTTGTCTATGACTATAGAGCCGTCTATTCCAGCGTTGTTAGCTATCTGTCTTGCTGGTTCCTCTAGAGCTCTCCTAACTATCCTAACACCGGCCTGCTGATCTTCTGAACCAAGGTTCATGTTGTCTATCTTGGACAAAGCCCTAAGAAGTGCAACTCCGCCTCCAGGTACTATGCCCTGCTCAGCAGCTGCTTTTGTTGCGTGTAGCGCGTCTTCGACCCTGGCTTTCTTTTCTTTGAGCTCGGTCTCTGTAGCAGCACCAACGTGAATAACTGCAACTCCGCCTATAAGCTTTGCAAGTCTTTCCTGTAGTTTCTCTCTGTCGTAGTCAGAAGTTGTTTCATCTATCTGCTTTCTTATCTGTTTTATCCTTGCATCTATATCAGACTTCTTGCCTGACCCATCAACTATAGTTGTATTATCTTTATCGATGTTGACCTTCTTTGCTGTTCCGAGCCACTCTATGGTAGCTGTCTCAAGCTTGTGGCCAAGGTCCTCGCTGATGACCTGTCCGCCTGTAAGGATAGCGATATCCTCAAGCATAGCTTTTCTTCTGTCGCCAAATCCAGGGGCCTTAACAGCAGAGACCTGGATAACACCGCGAAGCTTGTTAACAACAAGTGTAGCAAGTGCTTCACCGTCTACATCTTCAGCTATTATAAAAAGTGGTCTTCCCATCTTAGCTGTGGTTTCGAGTATTGGGAGAAGGTCTTTCATGTTGCTTATCTTCTTTTCAGAAAGAAGGATGTAAGGATCGTTCAAAGAACAGACCATCCTCTCTGGATCTGTAACAAAATAAGGAGAAAGATATCCGCGATCGAACTGCATACCCTCAACTGTCTCAAGAGTAGTGTCCATTGATTTTGCTTCTTCAACGGTGATAACACCCTCTTTACCGACTTTGTCCATAGCTTCTGCGATTATGTTGCCTATTGATTCGTCGTTATTGGCAGATATGGTACCTACCTGTGCTATTTCCTTCTGGTCCTTAACAGGCTTTGAAAGTGTTTCGAGTTCCTTTACTACGACTTCAACTGCCTTATCTATGCCTCTCTTTATATCCATAGGATTAAGACCAGCAGCGACAGACTTTACACCTTCACGATATATAGCCTGAGCAAGCACGGTGGCAGTAGTCGTTCCGTCACCAGCTATGTCAGAGGTCTTTGAAGCGACCTCTTTCACCATCTGTGCGCCCATGTTCTCGAATTTGTCTTCAAGCTCTATTTCTTTTGCAACAGTAACGCCGTCTTTGGTTATATTAGGTGAACCATAGGTCTTGTCTATTACGACATTCCTTCCCCTTGGCCCCAAGGTAACCTTTACAGCGTCTGCCAAAATGTTAACTCCATTAAGTATCTTACCCCTAGCGTCATGTTCAAAAATAAGTTGCTTAGCCATTAAAAGATCCTCCGTTTATTTATTAATATTTTTATTACTCAATTATTCCCAAAATGTCGTCTTCTCTCATTATCAGATGTTCCTCGTTGGATATCTTAACTTCAGTCCCAGCGTACTTGCTGAAAAGAACCTTGTTGCCGCTCTTAACTGTTAAGTTAACTCTAGTGCCATTATCAAGCACCTTGCCTGTTCCAACGGCTACCACGATACCTTCAATAGGTTTTTCTTTTGCTGAATCCGGGATGATTATCCCTCCAGCTGTTTTTGTTTCTTCCTGGACTCTTTTAACAAGAACCCTGTCATTAAGCGGTCTTACTTGCATTTTCACGATCCTCCTTAATAAAGACTATTTTTAAATTTAATTAAAATTTTTCATGACCCAATATGGATATTGCCCTATTTAAAGTCAAGTGACCTTGGGTCAGGGGGTTATAACAAAAACGGCCTAAAACCGCAATACAAAAGCCCTTCCGGGGATTCAATCCTTGACTTTTATTTTATTTTCCGTGTTATTATAAGGTGTTCTGTTGGCCTAAGTTATAGAAGTTTCTGCATTTCTTCTTCATAATACTTCTTATAGAGTATGTCCCACTCCCTGGAGCCCTCGTAAACACCCTTCTTTAACGATGCTATCCTTTTCCTGGCTATATCATCAACTTTTTCGTCCTTAGAGAAATAATCCACTAGAACGGCCCTTACTTCCCTCACGGCTTTTTCCTCGTTGGTATAGTCCACCATATCAGACTTCCAGGCTGAGTCGGTGATAAGATGCGCTATATGATATATCCTCTCTTCTGAGAAAAGCATGATTTAAAGTATGAACCCCCTCTTTCTGGCTATTTCCTTTTTTATCATCATGAACATCTTGGATTGGTTCATCCCTGTATTCAACATCTCGGATTTATGCATTTCCATTATCTTCTTTGCTTCAAGTTCTATTTCCTGTTCTTGTTTAAGGTTCTTCGTAAAAGCATCTATCATGCTGTTTAGAACAGCGTGTTCCTCTGACTTAAAAACTATTAGTTTTTTATCTTTAAGTCTGTCCAGGACCTTGCTGCAAAGGTGTTTAACTTTAGCGTCGTCTAGTTTCATATCTTTTGGCGTTATAACAGATTTGGCTTGTGTGGACAACAGCAAAAATATCGATAGAATGCTCTTATGGCGATAAAAACCTATTACAACATTAAACAGCTGCTCACTCTTGAGGGTGCAAAGAAAAAAGACGGAAGAAAGATCAACCAGGAAGACCTTGGTCTAATAGAGAATGCGTGGGTCGCTGTAGAGAATGGCAAAATAAAAGATATTGGCACAGGAAAAGCACCTTCTTCGGATCATAATATTGATCTTAACTCAGCCGTTGTAATGCCTTGTTTCATAGATTCACACACTCACGTTACTTACGCCGGAACAAGGGTTAATGAATAGGAAATGAGGTCTGAGGGTAAAAGTTACCTTGAAATAGCAAAGGCCGGTGGCGGGATAATATCAACTGTCAACAACACAAGAAAAGCAAGTGTAGAAGAACTAAAGAGAACGACACTGCAAAACATAGAACGGATAAAAAAATTCGGTGTTGGGTACATAGAAGCTAAAAGCGGCTACGGCTTGGACGTGGAAACAGAGATAAAACAACTCGAGGCTATAAAAGGTTCAAAAGCGGATTTCCCATATATAAGCTCTACCTTTCTCGGGGCTCACGATATTCCCCCTGGTGAAGGTGATAAAGGCAAAAGGAAAAAAGACTACATAGATATTTTGACTAGCGGACTTATAAAGAAAGTGGCCCAAAATGGTCTCGCTAAATTCTGCGACGTTTTCATGGAAGAGGGATATTACGACAAGGACGAGACAAAACAAATACTCCTCGAGGCAAAAAAACACGGCCTCATACCAAAACTGCATGCTGATGAATTCACAGATCAGGATGGAGCAAGTCTTGCCGTTGAGCTTGGTGCAATAAGCGCGGATCATCTGCTTTGTGTCTCCAAGAAAGGCATAGACTCTTTGGCAAACTCAAATACTGTTGCAACCATATTACCGGCGACATCGTTCAATCTTGGGCTAAAATATGCCCCTGCAAAACAACTCGTAGAGGCTGGGGCCTGTGTCGCGGTCGCTTCTGATTTTAATCCAGGCTCTAATTCTGGGCTTAACTTCCAGCTCATCCTTACAATAGCTATAACACAGAATAAACTCTCGGTAGCCCAGGCTATCTGTGCTGGGACCTACGCCGGGGCAAAGGCTTTAGGGGTAGAGAACGACTTCGGGCATGTTTCAAGGGGCGCGAACGCTGTATTCCAGGTATACGATGCGGCCTCATACCCAGAGATATTTTACAACTACGGTGAGAATAAGCTAAAAGAGCTCGTTTTTGCCTAATTTGAACCTTGATAAAATCCCTTACAGCATATATGTTTGCAGGATAAAAAACGTATACAGGTATTAATAAAATGACTGAACCAAAAGACTACAAGAACACTCTTAATCTGCCTCAAACCGATTTCCCCATGAAGGCCAATCTGCCTGAGAAGGAGCCAGAACAGCTTAAAAAATGGGCCGAAGAAGATCTTTACCAAAAAATAGTAAAGAAGAACTCTTCAAATCCAAAATTCCTGCTCCACGACGGACCGCCTTATGCTAACGGGAACATACACATGGGGACCGCCTTAAACAAGGTCTTAAAGGATATAGTGGTCAGATATAAGAACATGAACGGGTTTTGTGCCCCGTTTGTTCCTGGCTGGGACTGCCATGGGCTTCCAATAGAACTTCAGGTAGAGAAAAAATTTGGGAAAGCAAATTCTGCTGATGAGACCATATCAAGATGCAGGACCTATGCAGAAGAGTTCATAAATAAGCAAAGAGAGACATTTAAAAGGCTCGGGGTTTATGGTGAATGGGAAAAGCCATACCTGACCATGAACAAGGAATACGAAGCAGACATAATGAGAGAGCTGGCAAAAACAGTTGCCACCGGAGCTGTATACAGGGCTGATAAACCTGTCTACTGGTGTGCTGATTGTGTAACAGCGCTGGCTGAAGCAGAAGTAGAATACAAAGATCACAGATCTCCTTCAATATTCGTTAAGTTCAAAGCAGAGGACAAACTAAAACAAAAATTAGGGCTGGGAACAAAGAGCTCGGACCTTTTTGTCGTGATATGGACCACAACACCTTGGACACTGCCAGCTAATCTGGCAATATCACTTAACCCTGAATTCCACTACGGAGCATATCAGCTAAAGTCAAAGAACGAGATATGGATAATAGCGGATGAGCTTTTTGAAAAATTCACAAAAGAAATAAAAATGGATGTTTCAGAGTTCGAGAAGATAAACTCAAACAAAGGTGATGTTTTCGAGAATTTTACATGCAGACATCCTTTCATAGACAGGGACTCAAGACTTATACTCGGAGATCATGTAACTTTAGAGACCGGTACCGGTTGTGTACACACAGCTCCTGGACACGGAGTTGAGGATTATATAGTAGGGAAAAAATATGGTTTAAGCATATATAACCCCGTAGACGATCATGGCCGTTTCTATAAGGACGTACCATTGTTCAGCGGCTTAAAAGTAAAAGAGGCTAACGAAAAGATAATAGAGCACATGAAGGGCAACAACACGCTTATATATACTGCTGGCGTTGAACATTCTTATCCTCATTGCTGGAGATGCAAACAGCCGATCATATTCAGGGCAACACCGCAGTGGTTCATATCTATGGAAAAAACGAACCTAAGAAAAAAAGCCCTGGCAGAAATTGAAAAGGTAAAGTGGGTCCCAGAAAAAGGTATGAAGAGGATATACAGCATGGTCGAGAACAGACCTGATTGGTGTATATCAAGACAAAGGATATGGGGGGTTCCAATACCTGCATTCCAGTGTGCAAAGTGCGGAGAGACCATACTTGATCACAACATTATAAACAAAATAGCGGACATGGTCGAGAAAGAAGGAATACAGGTGTGGCATAAGAAGGGAACACCCGAGCTTCTTCAAAAGGATACAAAATGTTCTTGCGGATCTACTGATTTCAACAAAGGAAGAGACATACTCGACGTATGGTTCGACTCTGGCGTAAGCCATGCCGCTGTCTGTGAAAGGAATAAAGACCTTGGCGATAACATAGACCTTTATCTTGAAGGCAGCGACCAGCATAGAGGCTGGTTCCATACATCACTGCTTGAATCAACTCTTACAAGAGGAAAAGCCCCATACAAACAGGTCGTCACTCACGGCTTCATCGTGGACAAAGCTGGATATAAAATGTCCAAGTCACTAGGGAACGTCGTAGATCCTTCAGACCTTATAAAGAAATCGGGTGCTGACATACTTAGGCTTTGGGTAGCATATGAAGATTTCTCTGAGGATATTTCATATTCCGACGAATCATATGGCAGGGTCACAGAGGCTTACAGAAGAATAAGGAACACTTTTAGGTTCATACTTGGGAACATCGCAGACTTTGAACCTTCTAAGAACACCGCCAAGTACGAGGATCTGAGAAGTATAGACAAATGGATGCTCCACAAATTAGCGGTACTGAACAGGGACTCACAAAAAGCTTACGACAACTTTGAGTTCTATAAAGTGTTCCAGCTTATACATAATTTCTGCTCTGTAGAATTAAGCTCGTTCTACCTGGATACATCAAAAGACGTGCTTTATACGAACAAAAAAGATTCTACCGAAAGGCGCGGCATACAGACCGTAATGTATGAGGCCATGGACCTAATAGTAAAACTTATGGCGCCTATAATCCCATTCACTACCGAAGAGGCCTGGGGGTACATGCA
>JAKLHL010000078.1 GCA_022710165.1 Bdellovibrionales bacterium
GTCGAGGATCAATGATCAGCTCCCGAAAGGTCTAAGGGTCAAGAGCGCTTCATATGTGCCACTTTCAGCGCCTTCACTTTATCAGGACATAAAGAACGCCAAATGGACGGCTGTATTGCCGACAAATAAAGGCCTCTTGGACAAATGCAAAGATCGAGACGAGTGGTGGAACAAAGTAGTTGAAGTAGAGAGAAAAGGCGGTATAAGGCAGATAAAGCTGTCTGATTTCGTCCTTGATCTCACTGCTTCTGAAAAGGACGGCTTTTTGGTCATAGATTTCGTGCTTAAAATGGATAACGGGAAGACAATAAAGCCGATAGAGGTCCTTAAAGCACTGCTGGGAGAGATAGACCCGGATTCCGTGCGTTTTACAAGGAGAGGATTGAACATAAATGGCATCAACTTTGATAATTAATAATAGGAACTATGAGACGAGGGTCGCTCTCTTGGAGAACGATCAAGTAGTCGAACTATACGTGGAGAGGCAGTCTAACACCCTGTTCGTCGGTAACATTTACAAGGGTAAGGTCATCAAGGTCCTGCCTGGGATGCAGTCAGCCTTCATAGATATTGGTCTTGAAAAAGCGGCTTTCCTCTATGTGGACGATATAAAAAGGATAAGCGACGACGTAGATTTTGATAGGGAAATAAGACCGGAAATATCCAAGCTTTTGAAGGAAGGTCAGCACATAATAGTGCAGATATCCAAGGAACCGATAGGAACAAAAGGTCCAAGGGTCACCACGAACATAACGCTTGCAGGAAGGTACCTTGTGCTTGCTCCTCTTACCCCGACGATAGGCATATCAAGGAAGATAGAGGGAAAAGATGAGAGGGAAAGACTGAAAAAGATCCTGGGCGAACTGTCAGATATAAACGGCTATGGTCTTATAGCAAGAACGGCTAGCGAGAATGTGCCAGACAAACTTCTTCGACGTGATTATGAGTTCCTTGTTAAGTTCTGGCAGGAGATAAATAAAAAGCAGTCGAGGCTTTCTGGCAGAGGCATCATACATTCAGAGATGGAGGTAAGCATCAGGGTCATTAGGGATGTTCTGAATGAAAGCGTTAAAAAAATAATAGTCGACGACCGTGAAACTTATAAGGTCTTAAGACGATATCTTGGACAGTATGAGCCTAAGTTCAGAAGGCTAGTTTCTTTTTACGACGGCAGTGAGCCGATATTTGAAGCTCACGGCGTTGAGCATGAGGTTGAAAAAGCGCTCCAAAAGAGGGTGTGGCTTAAGTCTGGCGGGTACATAGTCATAGATCAAGCGGAGGCCTCTGTAATAATTGACGTGAACACAGGAAGATATGTGGGAGGAAGGAACCAGGACGAGACCATACTGAACACTAACCTGGAAGCTGCCAAGGAAATAGGATATCAGCTAAGGCTGAGGAACCTTGGCGGGATAATAGTTATCGATTTCATAGATATGGATAAAGAGGACCACAAGGAAAAAGTCCTTTTGGCCCTTAAGGATTCGATAAAGAAAGACCGTGCAAAGACCAATGTCCTCGGTATGTCTGAGCTTGGTTTGGTCGAAATGACCAGGAAAAGGATCAGGGAAAGTATTGCAAAGACCATTTGCACCGCATGTCCATACTGTGATGGAAAAGGCTACAGCAAATCTTACAAAACTGTTGCCTATGAAGTCTTTAGGGAGCTTGAAAGGGACGCATCCTATGATGAGGTCAAGGTCATAACTGTTTATTTGAACCCAGCCGTTGTTGATTATATTTATCAGAACGAGAAGCCTCTTGTTGATTACCTTGAGAAGAAATATGGCAAGAGCGTGGTCCTGGAGGCCGATCCGCAGCTACACCACGAACAGTACGAGATATCCCTTTTAAGTTAAATTTAAAGTTTCCTTTAATTTAATGACTCATGTTGTATAATATTGCCTATGATAGACTTTCTGACATTGGGATTGGCTTTCTCATTAATAGCAGTAGCCATATTCATTCTGGTAAGGACCATCATGGGCGACCAGATGTCACTTGAAGAACAAGAAAGACTTGGGATAGGACTTACAGGTAAGACCTTCCCTTCAGTGATGTTCAGGCTCGTTTATCCGATAGTTAAGAGGATATTGCCCAGCGTTAACAAGTGGAAGATAGATGACTTTAGACAAAAAATAACCAAGCAGCTTGCAAGCGGCGGGCTCAGGGATGTTTTTACTCCAGATGAATTCTACGCTTTCAGGGTCGCTTTTGCTTTTGCCCTGCCTGCGGCAGTATATGTATATAACTTTGTCCTTGGACTTGGGCTTTCCATAGCTTACGTGCCTGTATTCGCCGTCTTTGGCTGGTTCTATCCAGGTCTTTGGCTTGGCGGAGTAATAAAGACAAGACAGGAACAGATAAAAAGAGAGATGCCTTTCGTCGTAGATCTTTTGACCCTTTGCGTGGAAGCCGGCCTTGATTTTAGCGGTGCCATGGCCAAGGTCGTTGAAAAAGGACAGGAAGGACCTCTAAGGAGCGAGTTCGAGACTGTTCTTAAGGAGATAAAGCTTGGAGCGATGAGGAGTGAAGCTTTAAAAAGTATGGGCGAAAGGATCGGGCTCAAGGAAATATCGTCTTTTGTTTCTGTCCTTGTTACGGCAGAAAGAATGGGCTCCCCGATCGGCGAAGTGCTCAGGGCCCAGTCGGATTCAATAAGGCATGAAAGGTTCATGGCTGCAGAAGAGAAAGGCGGTAAAGCAGCGACTAAGATACTCATACCTATGGCTATATTCATACTGCCAGCCGTGTTCATAGTGATATTTGGTCCGATAATACTTCGTAAAATATATGGCGGTGGATGATCGTGAGAGTGATGCTTAAAGACAAGACCATAGTGCCAGAGCTCTTAGTGGCGGATAAGTTTACTGCCAGGCTCGTAGGACTTATGTTCAAGAAGAGCCTGCCGGGTAATAGCGGGCTTATGATACCCAAATGCAATTGGGTTCACACGCTCTTTATGAGATTCCCCTTGGATATAGTTTATCTGAACAAGGACCTTAGTGTGTGTCACATAGATGAGGATATAAGTCCCTGGAGGTTTTGTCTTCCAGTGATCAAGGCTGAGAATGTGCTAGAGCTTAATGCTGGTACTGTAGAGGCTGTATCCTTAAAAAAGGGGGATGTTCTTAAATGTATAAATTGATATGTATAAGCGGACAAAGTTCGGCCCGCTCTTTTATACTTAGGGATGGAGAGAACATTATAGGCAGGCTCGAGGATTCAGATATAAAGATAATGTCTAGCGGAGTGTCCAAGAAGCATGCTGTTTTGACGGTTAAAGGCAACAACGTTACTATTTCTGATCTAGGTTCTAAGAACGGCACTTTCGTTAATGGTGTAATGGTTAAAAAGAAAGAGTTGAACCAGGGAGACAAAATAGCGATACATGATCATGTGTATCAGCTCGTGAAGGGTGATATCAGTGCCTCGGATATACCATCGATAACTGATTTTGAGGGGCGTTCTGCAGAGGAGGAGCTTGAGTATAAGGCAGGACCAAGGTCACAAACACCAGGGTTCAGGGGGAATGTGGACCACTTCCTTGAGACGACGATAATGCCTTTCTTTGAGGCGTTGATGAAGAGATATTCTGTTAGCTCGATAATAACAGTGCTGGTCGTATCGGTAATAGCTGCGATAGTCCTGATAGTGTCTTTGCCCGTGGTGCAGTTTGACAGCCTCGTACTTGATAGGGAAACATCACAAAGAGCCGCTTATCTTACGACACTTCTGGCCGAGCAGAACAAAGATACCATCGGCGCAGAAAGTTCCGATCCGCCTTCGATAAAGGCCGTGGAGGATATAATAGGCGTTAAGTGGGCCGTTATCACGGATGTCGACGGAAGAGTACTTGCCCCTGGTGACAGGGCTGGTGAAACCATACCGGTGGACAGGATAAAAAAGATAGTTGAAGGCAAGGCTGGGGAGTTCAAGGGTGTAACTAAATCAGGCGAGGCTTATAAATCACCAGTAGACATGTATCCTATGGGTGGCGGAAGATATCTTGTTACAGCACCTGTAAAGACATATTTAGCAGACCAGGACAGGATAGAATATATTGGTTTTGCCGTCCTTGAGTTTGAGACAGGAGCTGTAAGGCAAAGTATGAAGGGGGCTTGGCAGAGGATACTGGTAGGTATGGCCATTGCTTGCTTCATAGGGTTCATCTTCTCCATGCTTTTATCAAAATTCTTCAGCTATCCTTTTATCAAGATATACGACGAAGTTGATCTTGCCATGAAGGGAGAATCTAAAAGGGTCAATTTCACTTTTGGTTCAAAGGACGGAAAAGAACTTATAGAACTTGTTAATATATTGATCAGGAAATCAAGAAGGGCATCTGCTAAAGCTTCTGGCGGTGCTGTAGATTCCCTGGCCCAAGACTCTCACGGTGCAGACCCTGTACTAGTGTTCGAGTCAGTTGGACGTTCATTGAGGATACCTTTCTTTGTGCTCGATGTCTCTAAGCTCATCGTTTCAGCTAACCAGGCGTTTGCCGTGATAGCAGGTTACAGGGCTGGGGATTGGCACGGTGTCCCGATTGTTGACGCTGTAAAGGAACAAAGGCTCTTGGGAGTTATTCTGGACCTTATAATCAGGTCTGATTCCATGGGGCAGGACGTTAGTGAAGAAGTAATGGCCAACGAGAAAGTTTATAGAGTGAGCGTAAGCGGAATAAAGAATGACAGGGGAGAGTTCAATTACCACTGTATAAGTGTAGAGGTCGTTTAAAGTTTTATGGCTAAGGAATCTAGATTAGAGATACTTAAGGGTAAGGATGCGGGGCTCCAGTTCAGGATAACTGGCGACAGGGTCCTTTTTGGAAGGGCCAACGATGTCGACGTAGTTGTGAGTGATCCCGTTGCATCAAGACATCATGCGGAACTTATACGCATAGGTACGAGTTTCTTGGTGAAAGACCTTAATTCAAGCAACGGCGTCTATGTGAATGGACAAAAGATAATAGAGCATTATCTAATGCCGGGAGATGTTTTCTCTATAGGTGACCATTCTTACAGGTATATAGAAGTTGAGACAAAGGAATCTGCCAAGTCGGTACCTTCAGGAGTTGGCGACGGTAATACCATACCAGGGATCTCTCTTGGTTCTCTTTCTTCTGAAATAAACATACCAAAGGCCGGCGGTGGTATGGCGAACAAGAAAAGACTGATAATTTACGGGGTGCTTGGCGTTTTTGTTATACTGATACTTGTTATGCTACTTTCAGGTGATGAGCCTCAAAAGAAAAAGCCAGAGGCTACAGAGGCAAAAAAAGATCAGACCGAAGCTGAGGCGACAGCTGAGCTAAAAGAAGAGAAAACGAAGTACCTTAGGGAAATACCTGAAGAGGATAGAGAGGTTTTCGAGAGCGCCAATCAGTTCTATTTTGAGGGTAGAAGGGAACTAAGGTTAAAGAACTACTCAAGGGCCCTTGATCTTTTCAGGAAAGCCCTGATGCTTTATCCGGCACACTCGAAATCGAATTACTATGTAAAAGTGACACAAGAGTTCATGAAGCAGGAAAGTGAAAGAGAGATGAAACTCGGAAGAAGGATGCTTGAACAGAAAAGGTACAGCGAGGCTATCAGGCATTTTGATGAGGTCGTGAATCTTAATGCAAGGGAACTGGATTCAAAAATAGTCAAAGAAGCCCAAAAATGGCGGGCTATAGCAGAAAAAGAAAGATCAAGGGTAATTAAAGAATGAAGATAAAGATCTTTAAGAACAATAACCTTTTAAAAGAGTACGACATCTCTAAGGGCCTCTTTGTGCTGGGACGGTCAGAAGATTGTGACATTTGTGTTCTCGACGATCTTATATCAAGGAAACATGTTGAGTTCAGGGCCATAGACGATAAAAATGTTGGTTTTACAAAGAAGAGCAAATTTGGCGAACTGGCAAAGGATGGGGCCCCTGTTGAAGAGGGAAAACTTGTCGTCGGAGAAAGTTTGGATATCGGCGACATAAAAATAAGCTTTGGTGATGAAGATGCGGCAAAACCAAAGCAGCCAAAATCGGATTTTGAGCTCTTTACCATGAGCGTAGACTCTGATGCGGTGCCTGACCTTAAAGAACAGTTAGATGCTGTAAAAAAAGCCTCAGAGGAACTGGTTGAGGAAAAGGGGCCGGTCGTTGAGAAGAATATAGAAAAGGTAGAGGAAGTAACGCCTCCAGAAATAGACGAGAAAGCAGAACCTAAGATCGAGGAGATAAAAAAAGAGGAGACTGTTGGTCACGCTCAAGGGGCTTTTGGGGACGAGACCATGGTAGGGCCTGCAAGGCTTTTGTACCAGCTCGTAGCGATAAGCGGCCCATATAAGGACAAGATGTTCCCTCTGGAAAAGGAATCGGTCACACTAGGCCGTTCTAACAAGGCTGGTGTTATCCTCGTAGATGATCTTGTGTCCAGAGAACACGCAAGGATATACAGGCAGGGTGTAGATAGCCTGGTAGTAGACCTTAACAGCGCTAACGGTGTAAAGGTTAACGGGAAAAAGATCACTGATCCGGTGGTCTTAAGCAGCGGAGATATAGTAGAAATAGGTTCTTCTGCGTTCCGCTTCATGGCCATTAATCCGCAAGTTCAGTCGGTGAAGGGTGTTTCTGAAACATCATCTTATTCCAGATCAAAGCCTCCAGTCATAGAGAAAATAGCTGACCTTAGCGATACGCAGATAAGGAAAATAGAAAAATCATACGGAATGGACGAAGAGGAAGGTAAAAAACCTAAACGCACACTGCTTATAATCATATTGGTGATCGTTGTACTTGG
>JAKLHL010000079.1 GCA_022710165.1 Bdellovibrionales bacterium
TGAGGACGCTAAAGGGCGCTTCAGAGACCAACGTTGGTGTTGATGTATACTACCTGACAAAATATAGAAGGTCCAACCAGAACACCTGTGTTAACGAGAAGCCTGTAGTATCTGTAGGCAGCGTCGTTAAAAAAGGTGACGTTCTTGCCGACGGTCCTTCAACGGATAAGGGCGAGTTGGCAATGGGCCAGAACATCCTCGTAGGTTTCATGCTTTGGGGCGGATACAACTTCGAGGATTCAATACTTGTTAGTGAAGAATTGGTCAGGAACGACGTGTTCACCTCTATACATATAGAGGAGTTTGAGTGCGTCGCAAGAGAGACCAAGCTTGGAAGAGAAGAAATAACAAGGGATATTCCGAACATCAGCGAGGAATCCCTTAAAGACCTGGATGAAACAGGCGTTATAAGGATAGGTGCAGAGGTTCAGCCTGGCAATATCCTCGTCGGAAAGATCACCCCTAAGGGTGAATCGATGCTTTCACCAGAAGAAAAGCTCTTGCGCGCTATATTCGGCGAGAAAGCAAGAGAAGTTAAGGACTCATCTTTAAGAGTGGGCCCTGGCATAGTCGGTACGGTAATAGACGTAAAGATATTCTCTAGGGAAGGTTCTGAAAAAGATGAAAGGCTTAAAGCCATACAGCAGGACCAGATAGAGAGGATGAACCGCGACAGGAAGACAGAGGTCGAGATCATAAAGAACGTTGCCATGGACAGACTTGAAAAGCTGTTGGTGGGCAAAAAGACCACTGGAAAACTGCTCAGCGAGGACGGAAAAGAAAAACTCCTTGATTCAGGAGAGACCATAACAAAAGAAAGGTTCAGGAATGTTCCTTTCGACCTTGTTAACTACATACCATTGAAGGCTGAGACCGAAGAAGAGGTCAACCAGGTGGTCAATACTGCCAGCAAGCAGATGGACACCATCAACTCTATCTACGAGGAGAAGGTTGAGAACCTCAAGAAGGTCGATGAACTGCCTCCGGGCGTCATAAAGATGGTAAAAGTGAGCATCGCCATAAAGAGAAGACTTTCTGTAGGCGACAAGATGGCAGGAAGACACGGGAACAAGGGCGTTATCTCTAAGATACTCTCTGTAGAGGATATGCCTTACACAGAGAACGGAGAATCACTGCAGATAGTGCTTAACCCTCTCGGTGTTCCTTCACGTATGAACGTAGGACAGATCTTTGAGGTAAATCTTGGCTGGGCCGCAAAAGGCATAGGCGAAAAGATAAACGGCATGCTTCAGGCTTGGAGCCCAGAGAACCTAAAGAAATACATAAAGGGCATCTATAACTCATCAAAGATAGGCGACCTGATAGACAATGCCAGCGAGAAAGAACTTAAGAACATCGCCGCCAACCTTGTTAAGAAGGGTATATGTTTTGATACCCCTGTCTTTGACGGAGCGAGCGAAGATTCTATAAGGGACCTTCTGGATTATGCCGGCCTTCCAAAGAGCGGAAAGACCGTTCTTTTTGACGGCAGGACCGGAGAGCCATTTGACAACGATGTCACCGTCGGTGTTATGTATATGATGAAACTGCATCACCTTGTAGAGGATAAGATGCACGCAAGGTCTACAGGGCCTTACTCACTCGTTACACAACAGCCATTGGGCGGAAAAGCTCAGTTCGGTGGACAGAGACTTGGAGAAATGGAAGTTTGGGCAATGGAAGCTTACGGTGCTTCATATACCTTGCAGGAATTCTTAACGGTTAAGTCTGACGACGTAGCTGGAAGAACAAGAGCTTACGAGGCTATAGTGAAGGGTGAGTCCATACATGAACCAGGACTTCCAGAATCGTTCAAGGTGCTTGTAAAGGAACTTCAAAGCCTTGCGTTGAACCTTGAGCTTATAGAAAGAGAAGCGATCCAGTAAAAAAATAAAAGTATAGGAGAGTTGCCTTGAGGGACTTACTAAATTTCTTTGATAAACCGAAAGATCCGCAAAGTTACATTGCGGTTAAGATCTCTTTAGCGTCGCCAGAAAAGATCAGGGAATGGTCTAACGGCGAGGTAAAGAAGGCAGAGACCATAAACTACAGGACGTTCAAGCCTGAGAGGGACGGTCTTTTCTGCGCTAAGATATTCGGTCCTATAAAGGACTATGAGTGTCTTTGCGGAAAATACAAAAGGATGAAACACCGTGGTGTAGTCTGCGAAAAATGCGGAGTTGAAGTTATACAAAGCAAAGTAAGACGTGAAAGGATGGGCCACATAGAACTAGCTACACCTGTAGCGCACATATGGTTCCTAAGGTCGCTCCCAAGCAGGATAGGCAGCATACTCGACATATCATTGAAAGACCTTGAGAAGGTCCTTTACTGTGAAGCTTACATAGTGGTTGACCCTGGCGACACCGACCTCAAAGAAGGCGAGATACTTTCTGAGCAGATGTACCAGGCCGCTGTAAATACCTACGGCGAGGATTCATTTGAAGCAGGAATGAGCGCTGAGGTAATTAAAAGACTGCTCAAGAACATAGACATAAACGAACTTGCAATAAGGCTAAGGAAAGAGATAAAGGAAACTCGTTCTGATACTGATCTTAAGAAACTTGCAAAAAGGCTTAAGATAGTTGAGTCATTCAGGGCA
Organism: Bdellovibrionales bacterium; assembly: GCA_022710165.1. Taxonomy (GTDB): domain Bacteria; phylum Bdellovibrionota; class JAFGOL01; order JAFGOL01; family JAFGOL01; genus JAKLHL01. The sequence continues at coordinate 2,603 of JAKLHL010000079.1, forward strand.
TCACCTAACAAGCCTGAATGGATGATCATGGACGTTGTTCCAGTTCTTCCCCCAGACCTAAGACCTCTTATCCCTCTGGATGGAGGAAGGTTCGCAACATCAGACCTTAACGACCTCTACAGAAGGGTCATAAACAGGAATAACAGGTTAAGAAGGCTCCAGGAACTTAACGCACCAGAAATAATAATCAGGAACGAAAAGAGAATGCTGCAGGAAGCAGTTGATGCTCTTTATGATAACGGAAGAAGGGGCAAGGTGTTCACAGGTCCTAACAAGAGACCTCTAAGATCGCTCAGCGATATGATAAAAGGTAAACAGGGACGTTTCAGACAGAACCTTCTTGGTAAGCGTGTTGACTACTCAGGCCGTTCTGTTATCGTCGTTGGACCTGAACTTAAACTGCATCAGTGCGGACTCCCAAAAAAGATGGCGCTTGAACTTTTCAAGCCATTCATATTCAACAAATTAGAAGAGAAAGGTTATGTTACGACCATAAAATCTGCAAAGAAGATGGTCGAGAGGGAGAAGGACGAGGTTTGGGACGTTCTGGCTGAAGTCATAAAAGAGCACCCAGTCCTGTTGAACCGTGCTCCTACATTGCACAGACTTGGTATACAGGCATTCGAGCCTGTTCTTATAGAAGGTAAAGCCATACAGCTTCACCCTCTGGTATGTACTGCGTTCAACGCAGACTTTGACGGTGACCAAATGGCCGTTCACGTTCCTCTTTCAATAGAGGCCCAAACAGAAGCAAGGGTCTTGATGATGTCGACCAACAACATATTGTCTCCTGCAAGTGGTAAACCTATCGTTGTTCCTACACAGGACATCGTTCTTGGCGTTTACTATCTTACAAGGGAAAGGGTCGGCGCTAAGGGAGAAGGCAAGCACTTCACCAACGTTCAAGAAGTCCTTTATGCTTTCAACGAGGGTGTAGTTGATCTGCACGCAAAGATAAAAGCAAGACTTAACGATAAGCTTGAAGAAACAACAGTAGGAAGGGTCATCCTTTTTGACATCATGCCTCCAGTCGTTCCTTTCGAGGACTACAACAAGGTACTCGACAAGAAAGCTATCGCTGACCTTATAGATTCCTGCTACAGGTACGCAGGCAACAAGGCAACTTGTATATTGGCAGACAGCCTTAGGACACTTGGTTTCAAGTATTCCACAAAGGCCGGTATATCCATAAACCTTGAGGACATGATAATACCTCAGGCTAAACATGCAATGATAGAAAAAGCGCAAGAAGAGGTCCAGAAGATCGAGGATCAATACAGGGAAGGTTTGATCACAGAAGGTGAAAGATACAACAAGATCGTCGACATTTGGGCTGACGCAAGTGATAAGGTCGCAAAAGAAATGTTCAAGGGCATAGCCTTTGAGAAAGTGACCGACAAGGACGGTAAGACCGTAGATATCCCTTCATTCAACGCCATCTACATGATGGCTGACTCCGGAGCTAGAGGAAGTGCAGCTCAGATAAGACAGCTGGCCGGAATGAGAGGATTGATGGCTAAACCTAGCGGAGAGATCATCGAGACACCTATTACGACGAACTTCAAAGAAGGTCTGACGGTGTTGCAGTACTTCATATCAACCCACGGAGCAAGAAAAGGTCTTGCAGATACAGCTCTTAAGACAGCTAACGCAGGTTATCTGACAAGAAGACTTGTCGACGTTGCTCAGGACTCCATAGTTACAGAACAGGACTGCGGTACTGTTGAAGGCATAGAGATACAGGCACTGATAGAAGGCGGAGAGGTCATCAAGAAGCTCAGCGAAAGAGTCCTTGGAAGAACGGTCCTTGAAGATGTGGCTGATCCTTTCACAGGAAGCCTTATAGCAGGAGCTGGCACGATCATAGACGAAGAAGTCGCTGAAAAGATAGATTCAGCAGGTGTTGAACTTGTTAAGATACGTTCAGCCCTCACATGCAAGGCAAGACGCGGTGTTTGCGCTTCATGTTACGGCAGAGACTTGGCACTTGGTCACAGGGTCAATATTGGCGAGGCTGTTGGAACAATAGCCGCACAGTCCATAGGTGAACCTGGTACGCAGCTTACCATGAGAACCTTCCACGTTGGAGGAACCGCGGTAAGAAGAGCTGAGCAGAGCAAGTTCGATTCCAAGTTCAGCGGAAAGATAAAATATATAAAATTAAGAACGGTAGAGAATAAGGACGGCAACTTTACAGCGATGAACAGGAACGGAGAACTTGCCATACTTGACAACGCAGGAAGGGAAAGAGAAAGACATCCTGTCGTTTACGGTGCAAGGATACTGTTCGCTGACGGGTCAGAGGTAAAACCAGGTACTCTTATCGCAGAGTGGGACCCATACTCGATCCCTATCGTGTCTGACGTTACAGGTTATGTTAAGTACATAGACCTTATAGACGGTGTAAGTATAGTTGAGCAGGTCGATGAACTTAGCGGACTTTCAAGAAAGGTCGTCACAGAATCAAGGACTGTATCACCAAAGATAACCCTTGTTGACGAGGACGGCGAACCTATGAAGAACGCTATAGGTCAGCAGCTCATCTACATAGTCCCTGTAGGCGCTAACATAATGGTTAACGACGGTGATAAGGTATTCGCAGGAGACGTACTTGTTAAGATACCTAGAGAGACCACAAAAACAAAGGACATCACGGGAGGTCTTCCAAGGGTTGCAGAACTTTTTGAGGCAAGAAAGCCTAAAGAGTCTGCTATCGTCAGCGAGATAGACGGTATGGTTTCCTTCACCGAGGAATCAAAAGGAAGAAGAAAGGTCATCGTTACACCAGAGATCGGTGAGCCTAGGGAATATCTGATACCAAAAGGCAAACACGTTACTGTTCAGGAAAGGGATTACATAAGGGCTGGAGAACCTTTGATGGATGGTTCTGTCAATCCACATGATATTCTCAAGATACAGGGCGAAAAAGAGGTCTCTAAATATCTTGTTAACGAAGTGCAAGAAGTGTACAGGTTACAAGGTGTTAAGATCAATGATAAACATATAGAGGTAATAGTAAGACAGATGCTTAACAGAGTAAGGATTATGGATCCAGGTGATACCAATTTCCTTATCAATGAGCAGGTCGAAAAATACTTATTTATGGAAGAGAACGAAAGAGTTTCACAGAATGGTGGTACTCCAGCTACTGCAGAAGCATTGCTTCTTGGTATAACCAAGGCGTCATTGACTTCAGATAGCTTCTTGGCAGCTGCATCTTTCCAAGAAACAACAAAAGTTCTTACAGAAGCGGCTATTGCAGGAAAAGTGGATTATATGAGGGGTCTAAAAGAGAACGTGGCCCTTGGTAGACTTATACCTGCAGGAACCGGTCTTACTGTGTATGCAGCATCAGAGTTTAGAGTCGCTGAAGAAGAAGGTTATGCATATGGTACAGAGACCACAGAAGGGACAAATAGTGGTGCCGATGATGAGTCGGATACCCTTGCATTTTAGGGGTACTTGACATTAAGGACAAAATAAAATAATAGAATGCGGACTGTTTTAGGAAACTAAGGAGAGGAAAATGCCTACGATAAACCAGTTGGTTAAAAGTGAAAGAAAGGTGCAAAAAGCTAAAACAAAAGCACCTGCTCTTGTGTCTTGCCCACAAAGAAGAGGGGTTTGCATAAGGGTTTATACTACGACGCCAAAGAAACCTAACTCTGCTTTAAGAAAAGTAGCAAGGGTAAGGTTAACAAATGGATTCGAAGTAACGGCTTATATACCAGGAGAAGGACACAACCTGCAGGAACACTCTGTTGTTATGATAAGAGGTGGCAGGGTAAAAGATCTTCCTGGAGTTCGTTATCACATAGTAAGGGGTTCTCTTGACACCGCCGGTGTTGCTAATAGAAAGCAAAGCCGTTCTAAATATGGTGCTAAGAAAGCCACAAAGTAAGAGAGGATGACCAGTAATGAGTAGAAAAAAAGCTGCAGAAAAAAGAACGGTTCTTAAAGATCCAAGATTTGGAGATGAAGTCATAACAAGGTTCATTAACAAGGTTATGATGGAAGGTAAAAGAGGAACCGCAGAATCGATAGTTTATGGTGCTCTTGAACTTATAAAAGAAAAAACAGGTGA